>ONYN01000232.1 GCA_900322085.1 uncultured Eubacteriales bacterium
AGCGCAGCGCATAATTAGCGAGCGAATGCGAGCGTGGGAGTCCAGGGCGGAGCCTATCGCTGCAATACACTACGATTATGATATACCCGGGCGCAACAGACCTCGTATCCAATTCAAATCTGCCTTGCTCCCCGGTTTACGTTGCAGAGAGGCAAATTCAACAGACGTACCCATCAAAATTGATTTCCGTGGTGTAAAAAATTTGAACTGTTGACTTTTGCCGCCTGAGATGCTATCATATAATGTGTCGCATTCAGGCGGCTAATTATTTACTGTGAGGATTGATATATTATGATTAAAAAAATCACCGATTCCGTTATCTATGTTGGCTGCGACGACGCAGATCTCGACCTCTTTGAAAGTCAATTTGATGTGCCTAACGGTATGGCATATAACTCTTACATCATCTTGGATGAAAAAATCTGCATCATGGATACAGTTGACAAGAGAGCCTCTGATCAATGGCTTTCCAATGTCAAAGAGGCACTCGGAGGCAAAAATGCCGATTATCTTGTTATCTCCCATATGGAACCTGACCATACCGGCAGTATTCAGGCAATTGCAGAACTCTTTCCCGATATAAAGATAGTTGGAAATGCCAAGACCTTTGCATTTTACGATCAGTTTTACTCCTATGATATTTCGGATAAAAAAGTGATTGTCAAGGAGGGTGACACGCTCGACCTCGGTTCACGCAAGCTTACATTTGCCATGGCGCCCATGGTTCACTGGCCGGAGGTAATGATGACCTATGACAGCGGTGACAAGATATTTTTCACGGCTGACGCATTCGGTAAGTTTGGTACGCTTGACACCGAGGAAGACTGGGCATGCGAAGCTCGCCGCTACTACTTCAACATTGTGGGTAAATACGGAGCGCAGGTGCAGTCGGTTCTCAAGAAGCTTTCCGCGCTGGATGTACAGATCATATGTCCGCTGCACGGTCCCATTCTTACGGAGAACCTCGAATATTACATCGGTAAATATCAGACATGGAGCAGCTATGAGCCGGAGGATAAGGGAATATTCATCGCGTACGCTTCTATTCACGGCAATACGGCGGCAGCTGCCCAGCAGCTCAAGGCATTGCTTGAAAGCAAGGGCGCGCCAAAGGTGTCTATTGCCGATCTTTCACGCGAAGATATGGCAGAAGCGATTGAGGACGCTTTCCGTTACGACAGGCTGGTGCTGGCGTGTTCAACCTACAATATGGGGATTTTTACACCAATGGAGAGTTTCCTTCACCAGCTTAAAGCGAAGGGTTATCAGAAGCGCAAGGTTGGCTTGATCGAAAACGGAACGTGGGCTCCTATGGCCGCAAAGCTGATGAAGTCACAGCTCGAAGGAATGAGCAATATCACAGTGCTTGATCCTGTCGTATCCATCAAATCATCTCTCAAGGGTGAAATTCCTGATGCAATGGTTCAGCTTGCAGATGAGCTTCTAAAGTAAAAAGTGATTTATTCTGTTTAGTTATAAAGCAAGCAAAAAGCCGTCTGACTTTCTTGTGAGGTCAGGCGGCTTTTTACTATCTATGTGCGAATGATTACAGTCTGATAATATAAGCTGTTTTACCCGGGATATTCAGACCGCCTCCGAAGCTGACGCTCTGTCCCGTAATCAGATCAATTCCGTTCCCTGCACCGGCATCAAAGTGGGCCGTATAAGGCGCATCATCCATATTGAGGGCAAAGATGATCCTCTCTCCGTCGAATTCTCTGCGAAATACGAGCTGTTTGGAATTGATGTGAAGCTGCTTGTATCCGCCTCTGCAAAGCGCGGGAGACGCAGCTCTGACCGCGTAAAGGCGGCTTACATAAGCGGAAAGGCCGTTCCATTTTTGCTCAGCCTGCTCCTCAGAAAAATCCGGTCGCAGTGCGTCGTCGCCCTGGCTTTTCTGAGCCTCCAGGCCAAATTCACTCCCATAATATACCGACGGTATTCCTGGCATAGCAAAGAGCATAGCATAAACTAACGGCAGATTTCCCTTATCAGTAAGTATGGACGCTATGCGGGTAACATCGTGGTTGTCGGCAAAGCAATAGAGATTCTTTCCCTTATAGATCGTCCATTGTTCGTCTGCAAACTGACGGTTGAGCGAATATCCTATCTCGTGCATGTTGGCACAATTAAAGGAAGAATACAATCCCTTATAGCACTCATAATTTGTAACGGAATCAAGCATAGCGTTGTTGCACCAGATATTATAATCCCCGTGCAGACATTCACCAAGCAGGAAGAAATCCGGCCATTTGCTCTTGCAGAAATTGTGCAGTTCACGCAGAAAATCCCGGTCAAGGCAGTATGCCACGTCCAGACGCAAGCCGTCAATTCCAAATTCATTGACCCAGCCCTCGATACAGCTGAAAATATGCTGCTTGACATGGGGATTTCTGAGATTCAGTTTGACCAGGTCATAGTGGCCTTCCCAGCCTTCATACCAAAAACCGTCGTTATAATTTGAATTGCCGTCAAAATTGATGTTGAACCAATCCTTAAACTGTGAATTCCAACGGTGCTGCTTCACATCATTGAACGCCCAGAAATCTCTGCCGACGTGATTGAATACGCCGTCGAGTATCACGCGAATGCCATTTTTGTGAAGTTCGGCACATACGTCGGTAAAATCTTTGTTGGTTCCGAGACGGCGGTCTATGACGCGGTAATCGGCTGTATCGTAGCCGTGCTTGGTGGATTCAAATACCGGACCGAAATAGACAGCATTCGCACCCATTTTCACCAGATGCTTTGTGAAAGGGATGATTTGTCTTATCTTGCCGCTCGGCTGAGAGTGAAAGTCATTGAAGCGGTTTTCTCCACAAAAGCCGAGAGGATAGATATGATAGAAAGCCGCGTCGCGAAACCAATCGACAGCATTGGTCTTTCTTGATGCTTTGGTAAGATTTGTGAGTTCAGCAGGAAGTGAGGAAGCCGCCTTTGTTTTGTGGGTATTGTCTGAATGCAGCATTGTATCGTTCCTTTCTGTTTTCGTGGCAGATGCTTTGCTTTTTTTTGCCGGGACACAAGGAATGTGATTGTCTCCGGGATATACTTGGTGCCAATCGGAACGCAGCCTGTCGCATGTATCGAGAATGTCGTATGATTGCCATGTTGGATAAATCGGCGACTCGGTAAGACCCTTGTCAAGACATTCCATAACATGACGGATTTCATAACCGTATTTTTCTTCGATGGTGTCAGAATCATCGTACTCGCGGATGATTCTGCCGTCTTTGATGACGTATGCGGTGCCGGTACAGTTGAAATCAGGCAGCAGAACCATTCCTTCGGTTCCTGTTATTTCGGCGTGGTTTGTATTATACTCAAAACCGCAGGAAATCGAAGCGGTGCCTCCCTTGTAGAATTTCATTACGGCTGCTGACTGCCAGTCAATGCCGTTCTCGCAATGAACGACATTTGATTTTATGTCGCCCGGTCTCCCTCCCAGGAGCCATTGTGCGAGAAAAATCGGATATACCCCAAGGTCAAACAGAGATCCGCCTCCAAGCTCGGGTGAAATGGTCCGGTTGGTTTTATCGTAGTTCATTTTAACAAAAAATGAAGCGTTCACCTCACGCACATCACCGATCAGCCCCTCCCCTATCCACTCATAAGCCTTAATAACTGCGGGAAGAAAACGTGTCCACATCGCTTCCATGAAAAATACGTTATGCTCTTTTGCGGCATCCATTACCGCCTTTGCCTGACGGGCGTTGAGTGCAACCGGTTTTTCACAAAGTACCGCTTTCCCGCAGGAAATCGCGGCTAGCGAACTGTCGGCATGATCGGTATGCGGTGTACCGATATAGACAATATCCACGTCGTCAGAGGCTGCCATATCCAAGACGCTGTCATACGCGCCATTAATACCCAATTCATCCGCGAATTTTTTTGCTTTTTCAAGCGAGCGTGAACAGACCGCGCTTATCTCGGCATTTTCCACAAGTGCGAGCGCTTTGCAGAACTTGTGACACATTTTTCCTGTACCCACAATACCCCAACGGTATTTTTTTGCATTTTTCATTCAAAGACCACCTCAAAAACAATTGGCAAACTGCATCATAATAAATGTCACACAATCGTCTGCGTTCGGACATGCTGATGTGACGCGATAAATATTATAGCAAAGGAAGTTCCATATTGCAATAGAATTATGTTAAAAAATAAAAAAATACTGCGGCGTTCGCATCATTTTTTAAAGCGTACGCCACAGTATTTTTTATCAGATCAATTAAGCCAAACCTGCTTTTTTCAGATTCTTATTATGCTGACTGAGAGTGGAGGCAAAGTAGAAATTACCGCTTGCATCTGAGCAGAAATAATAGTAATTTGTTTTATCGTGATAAAGCACAGCTTCAATGGAATCAATACTCGGATTGCAAACAGGACTCGGCGGCAATCCTTTCAAACGATAGGTATCGCAAACGCCCTTGTTGTTGTTGATCCAGTCGTCTTTTTCTTCCTGGGTCAGCTTATCTGACGAGAGAAGTTCCTTTTTGGTTGCATATGGATACCAGCGAGTAGCATCGGACTGAAGCTTACCGCCTGTACCCTGGCTGTTTTTCAGACGATTGCAGAATACCGATGCGACATTCATGCGATCATCCGATTTGCTTGCCTCACGTTCAACAACCGAGGCTAGTGTGATCACCTCATCCATTGACATGCCTATTTTCTTTGCCTGCGTATCATAATCGGCGGTCCAATGTTTTTCATATTCATTGAGCAAACGATTGATCGCGTTAACGGAGCCTTCGTTCAGGTAGAAGTTGTAGGTATCGGGAAAAAGGAATCCCTCAACCTTGTAAATACGATTCTTGTTCTTTGTATTTACCTTGGACATGAATTTCTGAGTAAACTCCACTTCCTTCGCAGTTTTAAGGAACGCTTCGGCTTCACAGACGCTGTTGTCTTCCATCAGAACGGCAATCTGCTCAACGGTAAGACCTTCGGGAATAGTAACCGTAATGGTACTTTTATCTGCACCGGCAGGACGTCTGAGCTTCTGGAGTATCTGATTGTAGTCTGACTTGGAGTTGATAGTAAATGTACCCGCCTTAAAACCTGTTGATTTCTTGGAAAATCTCGCGTAGGTTTTGAAGAAGAAAGGATATTCAACAACGTCGTTGTCGTCCAGCAATCGCGTTACATCATCAAGCGTTGCACCCTTAGGAACGTCGATAACAATATCAGTCTCATCCTTGACCAAAGCGAACATATCATTCACACCGACAATCAGGTAGTATGACAGCAGGATTGATATTGAAAGCACAGCGGCAGAATAGACAAGTGCTATCATACATCCTCTGTTGCGTCTGCGGATGGATTTCTGCTGGCGGCGTATCTGTTTAGGCGCGATGGCACTGTCGTCCTCAATTTGATATGTATCCCCCATGCTGCCTGTAACGACTCGTTTGGCAGTGGCAGGATTTCTGGTGCTTTCATCAGGTTTTCTTTTGCGTGCCGGAGGAGTTCTTTTACCCCGCACAGGCTGTAATGCATTTCTGGCAGCGTACATTTCCTTTTTGGCAGCCTCTCCGTCAAAATAATCGTCCTCGGAAATGCTTACCTGAAATCCGCTTTTACGTCTTACAGACTGAGAGGCAGAAGACGGTTGACTGCCGCTTTCAGTGTATTTGCCCACAGCCGAAGCGTGAGTGCTTCTCTGTCCCGTGCCGGACTGACTTCTGCTGCCCGAGGACTGTGAACCGCGGCTTCCGCCGTTCCTTGAACCGCCGGCGCTTTGACTTGTTGAATTGTGGCGGCTTCTATAGGTTCCGTCGTTGTCAATTCCTCTGTAATTGTCACTCATTACTTATGACCTCCCACAATTAGGATAAAATGTAATGCGTTGTGTAGTGTGTTTATCTTCTTATCTTCGCCTGATGGGTTTTGAAACCGGGCGGTTGTCATCACATAAACGCAGGTATTTCTCGGTAATCAGTCGGTCTACCGGCTTGTCAAATCGCCCGTGCGGCAGCTTATACTGTACACATTCGCTGTAGCACAAACCAACCGTCCATCCGACATAGCGCGTTAAAAATCTGTCGTAATACCCTTTGCCATACCCCAGCCTATATCCCCATCGGTCAAAGGAGAGTCCCGGAACAATGCATATCGGACGTCCGGTGCAGTCGTATAGCCTGCTTTTGTCGGCGTCCGGCTCACGAACGCCAAATGTACCGGGCTTCAAATCATCGAGTGAGTCGATGAAGTAGAATTCCATTTCACGCGTACCGTCAATGCATCTGGGACAGGCAACTCTCTTGCCGTCCTGAAGGGCGGTAAGGATGATTCTTTCGGTGCTGACCTCTATTTCGGTTGAAACATAGGTAAGTATCACGTCGCTGTGTGTATATGATGTAGATGAGAGAAACGTATCGGTAATCTCATCGTCCATACGCTTTTTTTCGTCTGGCTCCAGATTTCTGCGCATCTGCTTTATGCTTTGTCTGAGCCGGTTTTTTACCAGTCTGATGTCTTCCTTCATGTCGGCTGTTATGGCTGATAGACAGCGTCTGATACGGCAGTTGCCTTTTCGGGACCAAGCAGCACGTTAACCAATTCGCAACCAAAGTTGACAGCGTAACCGGCGCTCTTGGCCGTTGTGACCCCATCATCGGTCACTACAGGTTTATCGGAAACCTTGCGGCAGTTGAGTTCTCCCTCATAGCCCGGGAAACAGGTAGCATATCTGCCTCTGAGGTAGCCTTTGTGTCCCAGAATGGAAGGGGCTGCACAGATGGCGGCAATGTGAATGCCGTTTTCCCAACAATACTCCAGAGCGGCCTGCACATATTCGGACTTTTCGAGATTGAGGGTGCCGGGCATTCCTCCGGGCAGTACAATCATTTCCGCGCCTGCCATGTCCATTTCCTTGGCGGTAATGTCTGCGGCGACAACAATTCCGTGGGATCCGCGGACGGCTTCTCCGGTGACTCCGACCGTCAAGACATTCACTCCGGCACGTCTCAGCATGTCTACCGGAGCAAGGGCTTCAACCTCTTCAAATCCGTCTGCAAGCATAACATAGACCATTCATCATCATTCCTTATCATTATAACATTTATTAAGCGTTTGGCAATAAACAAATATTTAATATTTTGTGTGTTACAAAAAATACAAAAAAACTGACAAAAACAATTGTATGAGTATTTCAAAATCATTCATCAGTCGAGCGCAAGTCCAAGATACGGCGTCCTTATGCCCTCGAGTGTGGTCAGTGAAACAGGCTTTTTGCCGTCATTTCGGCATATCATTGCGAAATCAACCACTTCCCCGTATTTTTCAAAAAAGGTATCATATACAGGCAGCCGGAACACAAATCTTTCCGCCTTCGGATAGCTTCGCAGTATTCGCCATATTAAAGCGGAAGCAAAGTGTTCCTTGACAATGAATTCAGTTATTCTCACCGTGCCGCCTTCTTCGCTGCAAAAGGCATAGCCATAATCGTCTCCGTACGACAGCGTGATGATATGTCCGCCGTCATGTTCATGACTGCTTATGGCATATCGGAAAGCACTCTGATCCCACATGACAAATCCGTCTCTGTCCACAAGCATGTCGCGCCGAAAGGCAAAGACCTCACTGATTTTCATCATGGTTTCCCTCAAGTTGTCAGACACTTTTATACGTTCCCTGCACAGAAATTCCAGGTCTGATCTGTCCATATATACCACGCGCATTTTGTAGCATTTTTCAAAACCGTATCGGGCGTAATACCGAAAAAGTCTCGGCTCCGCAGGCACAGTGACAGAATATTTCAACTTGCGTGTGTCGCCAAGCTTCTGCGCGGTTTCTATCAACTGCCGCATGATGCCTTGTCGACGGTAATCCGGCCTGGTGCATGCGGCGTAAATATATTGTGAAGGAACAAGACCTCCGTCCTCGGAAATATTGACTCTGAGCAGGTGAAGCATGGCTACCGGTCGACGGACTGCCTCATCAACATAGGCAAGGCAGTTTTCCGGAACATATCTGTTTTCAAAAAAATAACGGATATACTCCTGAGAATCACCGAAACAAGTGCGCCATAAGCGCTCCAGATCACTTCTCATGCTGTCCTGAGGAAAAACTATCATAGCCTTGCTGTCACTCCCATTATAGAAGGAATTTTATATGTTTCCGGAAATATCCTCAATTAGAAATTTTTTCAGAAGAATATCGGGATGGTATGAAAGCTTAGCCTTGCGAAGTCCCTCTTTATCCATATCCTCTTCACGGTTTATGTATTCATAACCCGCCAGCCTGTTTATGGCAAACTGGTTGTTTATCATGGGATATGCGTCGTCATAATCGGTGTCAGCCTTTTCAAAGTGCGTGACAAATACCCGGCTGTTAATCGCCTCGCCGATGGTCATCGCTGTTATTCTGTCTCCCACACGCAGAATTCCTCCTACCATTCCCAATTCCTCAAAATGTCTAAGAGAAAGCGTTATCGCGGAATTTTCCATGCTAAGCTCATATTTTTCCTCTTCATCAATTCCGGCAACAGCTCTTTGCAGCCATTTATGCGAAAAGTCGATACATTCGGAAATATTGTCAGTGGTTATGTCCTCATATTTCCAATCAGGATAGTTCCGCATGAATTTGCTTATATGATTCCGCTTAGCGTGAAATTTTTTTCCACTGAGATGTATCAAATTATCGGAGCGGTATATGTAGTCGAAATCTCCTCGTTGTTCGGAAAATTGAAACTCACCGGGAAATGCTTCGTCAAGCTCACGGCACTGCCATTCCTCAGCGCAGTATATCAACATTTTTGCACCGTATCCTGCCGCGTTTTCGCGAAGAGCAGTAATTATCCTGCGAATATCATATGACCGTCCCATCGGATACATGTAGTAGATATTCTTTTCTTCGTCCAGCCCGCGAGTGAGCAGGACATCGTCCAGCTGGGCCACCTCTGTGAAATAACGTTCCTTCCACAGCCAGAGCGTTGCAAATGTGCAAAAGCATCCATAGTATTCGGTGCCGTCAAAAATACCGTCTATCCATTTTTTGTCGTCAAGAGTCGGAATGTGAAAATCCAACATATATAAACATCCTGCCGTTTCTAAAATAAATCGCTGATGAACCGCATTATATCAGACTGCTGCTAACGGAATGCCAGATTTCCTCCGATATTTCCTCTATAGAACGCGGTTTGTCGCCTTCGCAGCAGTTGATAACGATCCAGCCGAGCTTTTTGGCGGCGTAAAGTGCCGAACATCTGCACTGTTCCTGAAACGAGACATTTGCTTCGTGAATATCCTTGCGGGATTCGTCGCCGCTGTATCTGCCGGACATAAGTCTCTGCGAAACTTGCGGAGGCATATCCAGATAAATGACAATGTCAGGTGCGGGTAATTCAAGCAGACGGTATTCATAATTTTCCAGCCAATCAAGATACTCATTCCACATCGCCTGCGGCAGCTTGGTCATCTGATAGACCGCGTTGGACGTTGTATATCTGTCCGCCAGAATATTGACACCCATCAGATAATCTCCGCTCCAGTGTTTTTTGTATGCGGCATATCTGTCCACCGCATAAAAGCTGGAAGCGGCATACGCATTGACCGATGCGGGGGAAGTTCCGAATTCGCCGGCAAGGTAGCTCTTGACCAGTGCAGCGGAGCTTTCTCCGTAATTGGGGAACGAAATATGTCTTACGGCATGTCCGGAAGAAAGAATTCTGTCATGCAACAACCGGGTCTGGGTTCCCTTGCCACAGCCGTCAAGACCCTCTATGACGATTAGATTGTGATTATCCAAAATCAAAACGCCCCTTAACCGTATTATTATAACAAATAATTATCATATCTACAATAGAAAGCGCACGAATTTTCAATCTGTTAATAAAATTCTGAAAATCCGTGCGCGGTGATTTATTTCAATAAATGTAAAACCGGCGAATAATTATTTAATCGCTGTTCCCTCGGGAACAATGTCATCCACAAATATCACCTGACAGCCGCATGCGTTATTGGTGGCCGCAAGGAGCATACCGTTGCTTTGAACGCCGGAAAAACGGGCAGGCGCAAGGTTTGCGACGACGATTATTTTTTTGCCGACAAGCTGTTCGGGAGTATAGTCGTGCTTGATGCTCGAAACAATTACGCGCTCCTTGATTCCGTCAAAAAGCGTTAGTTTAAGGCAGTTTGCGGACTTGCGGATTTCCTGCGCCTTGACGATCTTGCAGACACGAAGATCAATCTTGCTGAATGTATCAATGTCGATTTCTTCCTTTATTTCAGCGACAGGATCAGGTTCACCGTAGATCTTTTCGGGCTTTGTTTCGGTTTCTTCCACAGGCGGCTTGTCAAGCTCCTTTTCCACGTCGGTCTGGGGATATGAGAAGTCCAGCAGATTGATGTAACGCTCGGGATTGATGGCATAGAGGAAAAGATAAAGACGGGGACCCTTCTCCTTGTCAATCAGCAGCTTATAAACGCTTTTGAAGAATGCGCCCTGCAGCTTTTTAAGTTCCTTATCGGTGAGTGAAGCAACGTCAAATACCTGCTTGGGAATATCATAAAGCTGGGTATTAAGCTCGTCAAGGCTATATCCTCCCTTAGCGAGATAAGCATGAAGTAGCTCAACTTCTTTCTTTTCCTCATCGCTTAGCGTATTGAAGACATCAAAATTACGGGTTGCACGCAATTGATTCACCTGATCCGGCGCGCACTGCTCCAACCAGTATTTTGCGCGGTCCAGACGATCGGCAAACTGCTCGTATTTATAGGGAGTACCGATCTTTTCAAAGACTGTTTCAAGCATGGGAATATTAAAATCCACAACCGAACCGAGCTGGACAAGCAGACTCATGGGAACGGTCTCAACTTTACGGTCGCCGATGGTAGTGTTGTACATGATCGACTTGACGTAATCGTCAGCTGTACCGTCCTTGACAGCATTATACATCTTGTCAAACTCAAAATACTGTCGAAGAATGCCATCGTCAAAGCAGAAGTCAAACGCTTTGAGCGGCTCGGTCTTGGAGTAAAGCCAGAGAATGACCTCAGGCTGGTATATTTTAAGCAAAGCGTCAGGTGTAAGATTCAGCCCTGAGGAACCCGACATTTTGCCTGTGGTTCCCTTAATGCCGATAAATTCATAGCCCTGGAATATCGGAGGCTCATAGTCAAAAATGGCCTTTGATATCTCCTTGCTTGTGTCGTAGCTTCCGTTGACGGTGGCATGATCTTTTCCGCCGGGTTCAAAATCAACGCCCTCAAACTTCCACCGCATGGGCCAGTCGATTTTCCAAGCGAGCTTGCAGTTGTGTTCGGTATTGAAATGGAATGTACCGTGATGGCCGCAGTCACACTCATATTCGGCGGTCATGCTTTCCTCATCAAACGAGGTGATTGTAGTGGTATCCTTACCGCAATCATGACAGTAAATGCCTACCGGGAAATAAGCCTTCCTCTCCCCTTCCTTGGCGTCCTGGGTGCGGTGACTGTCGAGAATGTCAAATATTTCACCTCTGTGCTTAATGGCGTGGATAATATACTCGTTGTATTTACCGCTGCGATACATATCCGCCTGATAGCGGTAATCCATTTCTATGCCGAATTTTTCAATGGAGGCCATAAATTCTTTCTCAAAATATTCGGCGTATGTTTTTGCGTCGGAATCAGCGAACGGATTCTTGACGTCCACGTAAGGCATGCCAATATATTTTTCCATATCGCCGTCTGCTTTTGCCACGTTGACCGGAACCTTTCTAAGGCGGTCAAATTCGTCCCATGAGAAAAGCAGCCTTGCCTTTTTTCCTTTTGCTCTGAGTGCGCGGACCACAAAATAGCTGGTAGCTATATCGCGGAAATTGCCTATGTGAATTGAACCGGACGGACTGATACCGGCGGCGCAGACATATTCTTCCTTGTCGGGATTGCGCTCAATAATGCGCTGTGCTATTTCTTCTGACCAATGCATTGTAATAAACTCTCCTGCCTCAAAAATCATTTAATCTATATTTTACTTTAATTTGCCAAAAATGTCAATACACTATCGTGATAACAAATTAAAAAAATCAGACATTTCTCAAACCCTTGGGGTATCTGTTTTTTAGCCTGCCGTATGAGCATTTTCCAAATCCCGTTACGGTATTGCGGCACGCGACTGCGGCGTAACCCTTAAGTGATTCGTCAACGGATATTTCTTCTCCGTGCAAAAAGGCGGCTAGGTCGGCGGAATCCGGCTGAAGTGATACCAGCGCGGAACATTCATCAGCCTGTGCTGCCATAAAAAGCGCATGTGAAGGCTCAATGCGCTTTTTCTTGATTTCTCCCAGCAGAACGCCTCCGCGAAGTATACCTAAGCCTCCTACATCGGGCATCAATTCCGGCAAAATGAAGCAGTTTTCCCCAATCCTGATAACGGGTCCGTAAGGAATGGCATGGAAGCAATCTGTAAAAAGCTCTGCCGCACGTTTTTCGTCATCGGTATGCTTTGATTTCATACACACGACACCGGTGTTGTGTGAGTCGCCAAGTTTCTTAAATCTGGCGACAAAATGTCCTTCCCCGCCGTCCATGGGAAAAACCCTGCGGGTTAAAGTCAAATCGTATTTTTCGCTGCGGTCAAATCCATCCCGTCCGAATGGGACTCTACATGGCTCAAGAATAAAATCAGGATGTCTGTCCAGAAAAGCTGCAACGGTGTCCTCGTTCTCGCAAAAAGAAAACGTACATGTGGAATAAACCAGAATCCCACCGTCACAAAGACATTCAGCGGCACTGTCAAGTATGGCACTCTGCCGAACGGCACAGGCGGCTGAATGTTCTGGGGACCATTCCTCCACTGCGCGTTCGTCTCTGCGGAACATTCCTTCACCTGAGCATGGAGCGTCCACCAGAACCCGGTTAAAGAACCCTTTGAGCTTCTGGGCGATCGCATCGGGATGAGCATTTGATACAACACAGTTTCGGATGCCCATACGTTCAACATTGGAGAGAAGTATCTGCGCACGTTTGCGTATATATTCGTTGCTCCAGAGCAGCCCCTTTCCTTCAAGAGCCGCCGCTATCTGCGTTGTCTTTCCGCCGGGAGCAGCGCACATATCCAAAATTTTATCTCCTGGCTGCGGATCAAGAACTGTTACGGCAGACATGGCAGATGGCTCCTGGGAATAAATTGCCCCCGCGTGATGCCACGGCGAATTTCCAATTCCGGTTTCATTTGAATCAAGGTAATATCCAACATCGCTGAAGGGACATTTTCTTATCGGCAGGTTAAGCAAGCCGGTATCTTCCGCTCTGAATTTCAACGTGTTAATACGTATTCCCCTGAGATGACTCTGATGCATGCAGGCCGCAAAGTCTGGGTATTCCTCCTTAAGCATCGCGCGCATTTCAGCAATAAATTCACTGTGCAATTCCAAAACCATCTCTCCTTGAACATTTATCAACGTCTTGATCGCCCGGAAAAAGCCGACAAGGTAACATACGTCCTGTTTTTACCGATTACTATGTATTCGAGAATTCCGACTCCTATTGTACCAAGTGCTTCGGTAAGCTTTGTTGCAATGACCCTATCTGTCTTGCTTATGGCTGCTTTGCTCTTTGGAAAAACATGCGCGATCATGATATGCGTTGTATTGGTACCCATCAGTTTGTGAAACAAGGTTCGCTTATCAATTGATTCGGGGGTTACGGTTTCCTCCTGGAAATAGTGCCAGCTGAGAAGGGACTGTTTATTGTCTATGAAAAACAGAACCAGGCTTTCGTTTTCAGACAAAGCAAGCTTTCTTACGGCGAACTCAGTAATATTCTCAATTCCCTGAATGATATCGTTTTGTTTGCGGTCATTAATGTACATTTCGGTCAGGTCGGAAAACAGATGAAGAAAGAGCGCCGTATGTTTTCCGACGCCACGAACTTGCATCAATTCTTCCGGCTGGGCCGAAAATACATTATCAAGACTTCCGAAGCGATTGAGCAATTCGTGAGCCAAATTGTTAGTATCCTTTTGAGGTATCGCATAGAATAAAACCAATTCCAGGATATTATGGTCTTCAAAATGTTCGATTCCCTCACGGATAAAACGTTCTCTGAGCCTTTCCCTGTGTCCGATATGCAGATTCTCTTTACCGGCCATACGATCCATCCTTATCATAATTGCTGTACGATATGAGATATTGTAACATTTTTGTCAGCAATTGTCAATGCCGTCTGTTGCTTTGCATCATTTTGAGTATATAAATTTGATGGCAATAATTATTGAAAAAACACTTGATTTTCTGATAAATATATGATATCATAAAAAATAAGCAATTGAATACCTGCTATAAGGCAATGAAGGCATATTAGTAACCGTTGTATCCATCAATAGTCATTCCAGAGAGAGAATGTCGTTGGCTGTAAGCATTCTCAGGCGAGGACACGGTGAATTTCGGTGCCGGAGCCGACCGTTCGAACCGATGCAATGAGCATCCGGCGAGGGCAGTCCGCTTTACCCCTGCGTTACCGGGGTGGAATGAGGGAATTCTTTATTATAAAAGACTATTCCGAATTTGGGTGGTACCGCGAGATTTCGTCCCATACGGACGGGGTCTTATTTTTTTGCCGATGACGGCCGATCATTACAGGTAATTGGTATTGCAGTGCAATAGCTGAAATGCTGGGTCCAATCAATCTTTAAGGAGGAAAATGCAATGGAGAAAAAAATTGCAGAAATTTTGGGTAATTTCACCGAAGCAGCCAAAAATGCTTCTGACTCCGCTGCTGTGGAAAAGCTGCGTGTGTCCTTTCTCGGCAAAAAGGGCGAAATTGCCGAACTTATGAAGGATCTGAAATCTGCTCCTGCCGAGCAAAAGAAGGAATTCGGTCAGAAAATCAACCTGCTCAAAAAGGAGGTTGAGAGCAAGCTGGCCGATATTACCGCAACAATTGAACAGAAGGAGCTTGAAGCGCTTATCAACAGTGCCGAGTGCTACGATGTAACTATGCCTTCCGGCATTGAAACCGGTTCATATCATCCTATTACGCTCGTTCAGAGAGAACTGGAGGACATTTTTGCGGCAATGGGCTTCACTATTGAGGATTACGATGAGATAGTGGACGATTACCACTGTTTTGAAGCCCTCAATATTCCAAAACACCACCCCGCAAGAGATATGCAGGACACCTATTATCTCGACAACGGCCAGCTTCTTAAGACACACACCTCTGCGGCACAGAATGCCATTATGCGCAAGTACGGCGCTCCGCTCCGCGCCATTTTCCCGGGGCGCTGCTTCCGCAACGAAGCCATAGATGCGTGCCACGAGAACACCTTCTTCCAGATGGAAGGTATTATGATAGACAAGGATATTTCCATATCCAACCTTATTTACTTCATGAAAACCATGCTTTCCGAGGTATTTCAGAGAGACGGTAAGGTTCGTCTTCGCCCTGGATTCTTCCCCTTTGTTGAACCGGGCTTTGAACTTGACATCAGTTGCCAGGTATGCGGCGGTACAGGATGTCCGTCATGCAAGAATTCAGGCTGGCTGGAGCTTTGCCCGTGCGGAATGATTCATCCCAATGTACTTATTGCAGGCGGCATTGATCCGGAGGAATACACCGGTTTTGCTTTCGGTCTGGGCTTAACCAGACTTGCCATGATGAAATACGGCGTGAAGGATATACGCACATTTAACAGCGGCAATCTCAAGGCACTTTCACAGTTTGAAAGTCTTTAATATCAAAGGAGGTATTTTACCGTGCTGGTTTCAATGAACTGGATACGCGATTTCGTTGACCTTGACGGCTTCGATATTGATGCGTTGATTCACAGATTCACACTTTCCACCGCAGAGGTGGAGGAGGTGTTCCATTACGGCGCTGACACAAGCAATGTTGTTATTGCACAGATCATTTCCATTGAGAATCACCCCCATTCCAAGAAGCTCCATCTTCTCAAAGTGGACGCCGGCGATAAGGTGTACGACTGCGTCTGTGGCGCTCCCAATGTTCGCGAGGGTATGAAGGTCGCTTTTGCAAAAGAGGGCGGATTTGTAAACGGTTTTGCTATCAACAAGGCCACGGTAGCGGGTTATGATTCTTACGGAATGTGCTGTTCTGAAGCGGAACTGGGCATAAGTGCCGATAATTCCGGCATTATGGAGATAACCGATGATTATCCGCTCGGCACCGACCTCAAATCTGTTTACGACATTGAGGACACTGTTTTTGAGGTGGATAATAAATCGCTCACCAACCGCCCCGATCTATGGGGGCATTACGGAATTGCCAGAGAATTCGCGGCTCTTACAGGTCGTTCCCTTAAGCCGATTGAACGTGTTGACACTGCGACCTACAGTGATTTGCCTTCCGTAGAGATTGACATTCAAGACACGGAGCATTGTTACCGTTATTCCGGAATGAAAGTGGACAACGTGACGGTTCACACAAGTCCGGTCAATATGCGCATACGCCTCTTTTACTGCGGAAGCCGCGCAATCAATCTGCTCGCCGATCTCACCAATTACCTTATGATGGAAGTCGGTCAGCCTATGCACGCATTTGACCGTCGCAAAGTGGATTGTGTTGAGATCAGGCGATTCGACGAACAGTTTAAATTCAAGACTCTCGATGACAATGAAAGAAATATCGACGAAAACACCCTGATGATTTGTTCCAAAGGCGTGCCTGTCGCTATTGCAGGAATTATGGGCGGCCTTGATTCTGAAATAGAAGACGATACCACTTCCCTTCTTTTGGAATCTGCCAACTTTGACGGCGTATGCATCCGCAAGTCATCTCAGCGACTTGGTCTGAGAACCGATGCGAGCATGCGTTATGAAAAAATGATTGATCCTGAAATCACCTTGACTGCTATTGAACGCTTTCTAAAGCTGCTTTTTGAAATAGATCCGGACGTTAAGGTGGTCTCTTCCCTCTCTGACAGCTATGTGCATCAATATGACAAAATCGAGCTGACATTTGACAAGGCCTATGTTGACCGCTATACAGGCATTGAAATAACTGATGAGCAGATTATCAGCACACTGACTGCGTTAGGATTTGACGTCAAACACGACGGCAGCACCTTTGACGTCACCGTTCCGTCATGGAGAGCCACAAAGGACGTCACCATAAAGGCGGACATTATTGAGGAAATCACCAGAATTTACGGCTACGACAATTTTACAATCACCACCACGCTCAGCCCTCTCAGACCTGTACGCAGAAGCGTCAACAAGAGCGATGAATATTACGCCAAGGATCTGCTTGTGGAAAAATTCAAGCTGCATGAAGTTCATTCCTATATCTGGGCTGATTCAAAAAAATTCGGAGAGCTCAATATTGACGTTGAGGACAATGTCAAGCTCATTAATTCCATCAACCCCGATCACGTTGTACTGCGCAACTGCATGATTCCAACTTTGCTTGCAGTTGTCAATGAAAATAAATCATTCGGCACAGAATACGGTGTATTTGAAATCGCCAGAGTGATTGACGGAACCCGTGAAGACGGCACATGCAACGAACGCAAGAAGCTGGGCGTTGTTCTGATCAGCCGCAACTGCTCAGAAAAAGCCCTTTTCTTCCGTATGAAGGATATGCTGTCACTCTTTGTCGCCAATCTCAGGCACAAGTCCGCCAAGTTTGAACATTGTGAAGTCAGCCACAATTGGCAGCATCCGGTGAATACAGCGAAGCTTTCTGTGGACGGCGTCAATCTCGGCTTTATCGGTACACTGCACCCGCTTACCGCCATGAAAATTGACAAAAAGGCTGCCATCGTATGTGCAGAGATCGATATGGACACATTCGCGGAAATCGAGAAGGATGAACTCGATTTTGTTGAGCCTTCCAAATTCCCCGGCATTGACATTGATCTGACCATTCTCAGGAATCCCGATGTGACTTACCGAGAGATAGAAAATATTATCAAGGATAATGGCGGACAATATCTCAACTCCGTCAATGTCACAGACGTTTACGATGGAATAATCAGCAGCATTACCCTGCGTCTTGGCTTCTCATCACCGGAAAAGACTCTTTCGATGAATGAGATTCAGGATGTAGTGTTCGGCGGCATTGTTCCCGAGCTGGAAAAGGCCGGCGTTCTGCTTAAGAAATAATTATACAACGACATAAATAAATCAGCTCACAGTGAACGGTGTGAACCAATCGCTGTGAGCTTTTCTTGTTTGATGATGACAATAAATTGGTATTATTACCTCCAATCATTTCATACATGAGCAAAAGCCTCCGTATCAATTATCAACGGAGGCTTTTGTTTTGCTATTTATTTTTGAGGAGGAGAGATGTAATCAATTTTCAAATGCAATCGGTAGCTTATCTCTGTTCCGATTACATTTATATAATATACCTTAATTATTATATATAAGTTAAAAATATTTTACCAAATTAATAACAATTATCCACACGAAAATTCCCCCACGGATTTTGTCAATCAAATCCGCAGGGGAATTCAGAAACTACGCTTTCATAATGCGGTCGAACATTTCGCCGCTCATTTTTTCATTCTCAATGAGATATTTGGCCACCTCATGCAGCTTATCAACATGCTGTGATAGAATAGTTCCAGCCTTGTTGTATCCTTCGGCGATGAGCGAACGGACTTCGCTGTCTATCTCCTTGGCAATTTCGTTGGAATAGTTTACAGTGTGACCGAAATCGCGACCGAGGAATACCTCTTCGTTGTCGGAGGAACCGTACTGGATAGGTCCGAGCTTATCGCTCATGCCATATTTGGTAACCATCGACTTGGCGATTTTTGTAGCACGTTCAATGTCATTTGACGCACCTGTGGAAATATCGTCAAGTATCAGTGCTTCGGAAGCTCTTCCGCCCAGCAGTACCACTATATCTTCCTTCATCTGACCCTTGAGCTTATAGGAGCGATCCTCCTGCGGAAGGCTCATGGTGTAGCCTCCGGCCATGCCTCTGGGAATGATGGAAATTTCATGCACCGGATCCTGGGTGGGACAATAGAATGTGACCACAGCATGCCCTGCTTCGTGGTATGCTGTAAGGCGTTTTTCCTTGTCGGAAATTTTCTTGGACTTTTTCTCAGCGCCGGCAACCACCTTGATGGTTGCTTCCTCAATTTCCTTCATCGTGATAGCCTTGAGATTTCTTCTCGCGGCAAGAAGGGCTGCTTCGTTGAGAAGATTTTCCAGATCTGCTCCGGTAAAGCCGGCAGTTGACTTTGCAATGGTAGAAAGGTCTACATCAGGACCGAGCGGCTTCTTCTTGGAATGAACCTTGAGGATTTCCTCTCTGCC
>ONYN01000231.1 GCA_900322085.1 uncultured Eubacteriales bacterium
GAATTGAGCCGTCATGAGATGCTGGAACTGCTTCTGCTGTACTCCGTAGAACAAGGTGATACTGACGAAATCGTTGCCAAATTGATAGATTATTTTGGCTCGGTCAGCGAGGTAATGGAAGCGGATGTTCTTGAACTTGAGCGGTTTCACGAAATAAAGCGTAAAAGCGCTGTGCTTTTGTCGATGATTCCTCAGATTAGCAGAAAAATCCTGATTGAGCGCAGTCTCGGCAATCAGGTCAACAGTATGGACGACATCAAGGCGTTTGTCACCGATTGTTTTACCGGCAAGACGGTAGAGCATTTTCTGCTGGTTTGTCTTGATAAAAACAACAGAGTTCTCAGATATGATTTTGTCTCCAAGGGGTCGGTCAGCTCCTCTAATGTCGATCTGAGAAAAATGATTCATCTCTCGCTTATGTCCAATGCGCGTTATGCGGTGATAGCCCATAATCATCCCAGAGGGATAGCTTATCCGTCAAAGGAGGATCTGAAAACGACGAGGGTCATCTTAAACGCATTCAAGAACATTGATGTCAAGCTGCTTGATCATATCATTGTGAGTTCCGGAGGTTGCTATTCGATTGCCGAAGCTCCGGATGATATTAGCTGCTGTCTGAAAGCAACAGATTGATTCAAAAAGGCTCTTAATCCAGAGGTGCTGACAGGTTGAACAAAGAGAAGATTTGTCTGATCATAACCGGAGTGATATGTCTGTTTGGATGTACATGTTTGACGATATTCAATATGATGGAGGCAAATTACGCCGAAGTAGAAGTGATACCGAAATGGGATTACAACGAAGCTGTAAGTCTTTATGAGACTTCTTGTGAACAGGAAGGGAATACCGAGGGGACAATCAATATCAACACCGCGTCAGCCGAGGAGCTTGCCGAATTCCTGCCCGGAATCGGTGAAGTCAAGGCGAGGAAAATTGTGGAATATCGAGAGGTTAGCGGAGGATTTATTTCTGTCGATGAGCTTATCAAAGTTGACGGCATAGGAGAAAAGACGCTTGACCATATCAAAGCGTATTGCAGGATCAGCGATTAGTTTTTTTAGAGCAGGCTCTATTATTTCAGGAGTGTTTTTTTATGGATGAAGAATTGAAAGTAAAACTTGAAAGTGAAGGCGTAAATGAACCGTCGTTGGAGGAAATGCCCGTGCAGGATTCTGAAAGCGACAACCATGACAAATTCATGGAACACTATCAGGAAATGCCCTTGTGGAAGCGTGGCGTATTTCTGGCGCTTTGTTTCGGTGCAATGTCTGCCGTAATTGTGTTTATCAATTTTGTAGTGGATTTTGGCGTGGAAATGATAAAGGCGTTTTTGAGATAATATCACATAAAAAGACATCGGCTTATCCATTTTTCAATGGAATCCGATGTCTTTGTTATCAAAGCAGCAGGTTCAGCTGCTCCGCAATCTCCTTGAATACCGGTCCCGCCGAGCTTCCGCCGGAGGAACCGTCCTCAGCGAGTACAACACACGTGTATTTTGGATTTTCATATGGGAAATACCCTGCGTACCATGCCTGATTGACTTTTCTCCCGTTTTTGATAATGCCGGTTTCAGCCGTTCCGGTTTTGGCGGCTGAGGAAATCTTGTCAGACCCGCCCGCCTTGGCTGTCCCTTCCATCACAGCCAGACGCATGCATTGCCCGATGATTTCCGCAGAGGATTGGCTCATGGCTCTGTGCGTTTCGGGCGTAAACGGCTGAGAAATGATATGCAGCTGTTCGTCTGTCAGACCCTTGACAACATACGGTTCGATGTACTCTCCGCCCCGTGCAATAGCGGTCATCATTCCGGCGATCTGAATAGGTGTGACGGTGAGCCTGCCCTGACCGAAAGAGAGATTGGCAAGCTCCGCCGGACGGTTTAACATCTGTGAATCGGGAAGTGTACCGCCGGACGCGCTGTAATGAGTACCCAGTGAGGTGGAATTGCCAAAGCCCAGGCTCTGTGCCATTCTTAATAATGCGTCGCCGCCGATTTGTTGTGACAGATGGATGAAATAGGTATTGCAGGAGTGCGAGATTGCCTGATACATATTCACCTGTCCGTGGGGCGTATGATTAATACAGCCCATGGAAACATTTCCCACATTCACTTGACCCTGACAGTCGTAAAGCTCGTCGGGGTCAAATCCGTTTTCCAGCGCGGCGGCGGCAACGACCGGTTTGAATACCGATCCGGCATTGTATGCCGCGACGGCGCGATTGACGAGCGGGGAACGTTCATCGTCC
>ONYN01000230.1 GCA_900322085.1 uncultured Eubacteriales bacterium
ATAAAACCACTCAGGTTCTTTTAACAAATCCAATTTATGTACCTCAATAATTTCCGCGATGGCAGAAGGCTCTGATATATCCTCGCCCTGATAAATTCGATCCTTTATTTATGCTTCAACGTCATCTGTCAGCTTTTGCTCAAAAAGCTTTATATCCATAGTTGTCAGACTTACGGTTATGCTAACTCTGCGACTGTCAGTTGGATCATACTTTTTATCAATTATTTCAAAGCTGCGGCTTTCTGCCAATGCATTTTCAAGCGCTGTATCACCGGCAGACAAAGGAGTTTCGGTTTCATTTTTCCATGAACCGTTGTAAAGAAGATCATTAATGTCATCTTCTTGGCAGCTGTTGACTGCCTCAAAAAATGCTGTAAGTGTTTCAGACGGTTCTCCCGGGTCATATAATGTGTAGGTCGGCATCTCACAGCCAACCGCCTGCGTCAGAAATAATAAAGCTGCCGTCAATGCCGCAGCCTTCAATAAATATGAAGATACACGCATATTTCCGTTTTTTCCTCCAATACAACCGATTGCTCATATATGGCTCTAACCATTTTCCTAAAAATATAATATATCATAATTGAGAATAGAAGTCAATATGATTCTTAACTCTTTAAAAACAAAAAACACAGCCGGAATCAAAAGAGACTCTGACTGTGTATATTGATTCTGTCAAATATAAATCGGTTGAATCTGTTGTTTCTCTAAGGCTTTCTTAACAGTGTCAAGCGTCATCTCAAATCGCACAACGACAGAATTTGGTTTGCCTGTGGGGTCATCCTGGGACATTGGGATAAAATAAATGTTTTTATTGTTCATCAATGCGCCGATATTTTTAGCGGCAGCCGCAAGCGCATCGTTTGTTGATACTCCGATAACAAGCGGTCGGGCATTTCTCAGATGAGCCTTAGCGGCAAGAGTCACTGCTGTGTCGGTTACGCCGTTTGCAAGCTTTGCCAAAGTGTTTCCCGTGCAGGGTGATATTACCATCACATCCAGCAGCTTTTTGGGACCGATCGGTTCCGCCTGTGGAATGGTGTGTATTACGCTCTTGCCGCAGATATTCTCAATTTCACTGACAAATTCTGATGCCATTCCAAAGCGCGTATCGAGAGAATACGCATTTTGAGACATAATCGGATATATGTCCGCGCCGCAATCGGATAAGCACTTCATCTCATCAATTGCCTTGCGAAAGGTACAGAACGACCCGCATATGGCATAACCCAGCCGAATATCATTCAGATCTTCCATCATTTAACCCTCCTCTAAAATTGACATCACCGTTTCTTTGATTATCTCGGCTGCCGTTACAGGAGAATACCTTCCGGGCAGACCGAGTGACTGAAAGGCCCTTATATTTCTTTTTTTACATGCTTCAAGATCAATTCCGCCCGGTGCCGATGCAAGATCAATGAGAAATGCTTCAGGCGTAAGAGCGTCAACAAATCCCTTATCTATTACCGGAGCCGGAACAGTGTTAATTATAATGTCAAAATCCCTTGCCCTTCGCATTGCCTTGCCGAATGTCATCGCGTCCATCCCCATTGACACAATCATTGAGCGGTCGCTTTGTCTGCGTGCCGCAACCGAAATTTTGCCACCAATGCTGCGCAGCATTGGTGCAAGAAACCGCGTAATTCTTCCACACCCGGTCAGCAGAATTCTGCTTCCGCAGACGGTGCGCGGATAATTGGAAATAATCTCAGCCAGAGCGCCTTCGGCAGTAGCCTGCGCGTTGCGAAGAAGGAATGACTCGTCGGCATAATAATCGTAAATATTGAGCTGCGCGTAATTGGGAGATACCTCTCTAAGCTTTCCCGCAACTCCCGCGAATACGGTTTTTCCAATCAACGTCATGCAAAATTCGTCGTCAAGCATAATGCTGTATGTGCTCATGGGCGCATTCAATGTTCTGCCATCACGCGTAGGAGGCATCGGCAGAATAACCGTATCGGCCATAAGCAATGCTGTAATCGGATCGGTGGAGGCGGTACCGACAAGCTGTTCCAAAGCGTGCTCAAACCCAGAGCAATATACTGTAATTCCCTCCGCCGCCAGCATATTTGCCAAAGCGATTTGTCTTGCATCCCCTCCCACTACAGCAAATATGGATTTATCCAAAATAAAAACCTCCTTGCACAAGCAATAAAGAATATAAATGCTATTGATAACATATACCGGACATTTGAATGTCCTTTTACAATATATGCCCATTATCGTAAATTGACACACATAAAAAAACAGCCGGGAAAGAAGTCAAATCCTTTCCCGGTTATTTGGTATTCTTGCCAACGATATATTATTAAGGTTCTGTTGACGTAATCCATCTAATAAAATATAATAATTTATTCAAAAAATTATTGCAACAAAAATCTCATTTAAATGACCTTGGCAAAGCCATGAAGAAACAAACCCGATTAAAACCTGCTGAGAGGTTGATTAGTTTGCCTTCATCTTTTCGAAGCACTCGCTGCAATACACAGGGCGTCCTTCTGTGGGCTCAAATGGAACGGTTGCTTCGCCGCCGCATGCATCGCATACTGCCTTATAGGTCTTGCGCTGCTGTCTGGAGGCTGCTTTCTTTGCGTCACGGCATTCCTTGCAGCGCTGAGGCTCGTTTTCAAAGCCCTTGCTGGCGTAGAATTCCTGCTCACCTGCCGTGAAAACAAATTCTTTGCCGCAATCCTTGCATCTGAGAGTTTTGTCTTCGTACATTGTAAAAACCTCACTTCTGAGAAAAATGATTTTATCCCGGAGCGGACTTGCACCGCTATCTCCGCATAGTGTACGAAACATAGTATGCGGCGCTGCTGTATTGAGCTACAGGGACATTTATTGACAAAACAAAAATTCACTTACGCATCAAGGACTTGAATTTTTGCCTTATTCGCTGAATGGCATTATCAACCGATTTATCACTGATTCCGAGCGCCTTGGCTGTTTCTTCATAACTCAGCCCCAGAAGCCGATGCTCAATCACTGAACGCTCGAGATCGGTAAGTTCCGAAAAAATCACATCCCAAATCTGCCTGCGGGTTTCCCCGGAAAGGACATACCCCTCTATATCACCCAAAATATCGTCAGCAGCATATCTTCCGTCAATGTCTGAATCATCAAGCTGCTCATAATCATTGAGAGGCATATTCTTGCCGCTTAAATACGACCTGACCGCTGTTGTCAGTACATTTTCCACACATCTTTCCGAATAAGTACGGAAACTTGTACCCTTTTTGGGATCATAGCTTCTCACCGCATTTAAAAACCCAATGGCAGCTTCCTGTGCCATATCATCTGTCATATCGCAGTGACAAAGCCTGCTCTTTGCAACGGCCTTTGAATGAATCATAGCATTATATCGTCCCAAAAGGCAGGCAAAAGCCTCCTGATTGTCATCCAAAGCCAAAGAGACAAGCTCTGTATCCGACAAAGACGAAAATGAATTTATCGGCATAAAGACTCCGCCTTTCCTGGTTTCTGACCAATCAATCGTATATACGGTATATACGGCATATACGACAAAATTCGGGCGATCATGCAATGCACTTATTTAAGAAATCATTAATAATGCATATACATAATACACCCGAAAAACAATTTTGTCAATAGTTTTTATGAATTATATAAATATTTTTGTAATAATTGTGTGATTGTTCGTTTCAAACACACACTCATTGCACATGGCTTATTGCTCAACCTTCTGCACTGTCGACCTTCTTTTTGATTTCAGCCATGACAGCAGAAGCGATCGGCCGTGCAACTGAATATCCGCTGCCTCCGTTCTGTACGACCACGGCAAACGCATAGGGATATTTCTCATTGCGTGCAAATCCTACAAACCACGCATGTGATTTTTTGTCGCCATCAACTTCAGCGGTTCCGGTTTTAGCGCAAAATTCCATTCCCGAAGGGAAATTGCTTTCTCCGTAGTTGCTTGTGACAGTGTATCTCATCATATCAGCAAGCTGATCTGCCGTTGCCTTGCTCAGAATTCGTGTGGTATCGGGTTGTTTATCAAAATTCAGAGGAATCCCGGTGGATGTGGTCATCTTTTCCAAAATATAAGGTTCGGCACAAATCCCTCCGTTGGCAACGATTCCCATAAATCTCATCATGGCAAAAGGATTGACCTCGTCTGTATTTTGTCCGATACCGGTCCATGCCAGTTCATTCAGTCCGCCGGAAGAAGCAATCTTGCCCTTGACAGTGGGGATTCCACTCAGGCTGTGACTTGTTGTAATTCCCAGCTTTGTCGCGTATTCCGAGGTTTTTTCCCAACCAATCTGCATGGATATTTCACCGAACGCGACATTGCATGAATTTCTCAGCGCGGTCTTGAAATCCTCTTCATGATGTGTACCGGAACAAACCACCTTTTGACCGTTTACATTAATGATGTGATTGCAGTTAAAAGTCTGCTCATTAATATCAGGAATACAGTCAATGGCTGCCGCCGCCGTCACCGTTTTATAAACCGATCCGGGAGGAAATCTGGAAGAAATGGCTCGGTTAATGAAAACTCCGTCGTAATTGTCGTCACCGTCAGCAATAACCGGGGGATTTTCGGGATCGTATGTCGGAGTACTTACAAGACATATGACTTCTCCCGTCTTGTAATTAAACACGCACACAGCGCCCTTTTTTCCCTTAAGCTTTTCATACGCAGTTGCGCAGATATCCGAATCAAGCGTTATATAGATTTTGTTGCCAGCCACATTTGTGGAAAACATACCGGCCACAATATTGAATCCTACAAGACGGTCGGCATATACCTTCTGCAATGATGTGGAGACATTGCCTTTTTTGTCTCCGATAATGTGCATGGTCGCACATCTGACGCTTTCATTGTCGCTGTATTTGCGCTTGCCATCTTCGGTATAAAGCAACGGATTATCATTTCGATCATAGATTGCGCCGTCAATGAGAACTCCGCCGCTGGAATAGATGTGTCTGTTGGCAGTGAAATTCACCCATTTATGCCCCTCCGAAAAGAAGCGAAAGGTAAAATAACCCACGCCGCCCATCAGGACGACAATAATTAATATGACGCTCAGCGCGCGTCTCTGAACCTTTTTCAAAATTCGTCACCTCCTGAACGTCAATGCCTGCGGCGGCTGCCAATGTAATCCTCGCTGCCCGAATCATCACCGGTGTATGAACGCTTCGCGCGTCTTCTTGCCGGAGTGGAATGATTTTCAGAAGGGGATAAATTATCGTGTTTTGGTTCGGACGGAGCCTGCATTGCAGCATGAATTCTGGCCTGATAGGCCGGATCCTTCAGAGGATCGGAGTAAATGACGTCCTCGGCGGAGAATTTTTTATCGCCCAATTCAACGAATCCTTCACCGTTCTCGGCAGGAGCCTCTGCAAAATCTACATTTTCAACCGGTTTGATGATTCCACGTTCAATTAATCTGATTCTGATACGTTCAGCAATCTGCCCGAGCTTGCTGAAATCATATTCACTGCGGCCGATCATGTTTTTTACTTCGGGCAAAGGCTGCCCCGAACTGTCCGTCAGGCCTTCGCCGCTCTGAATTCGCACTTTAAAGCTCTCACGCGCTGCCGCAAAACTTGCGTTGCGTCTTGTGTCGGCCGCTTTGACGTAAGCCAGCAGTCCCCAGCTTGACAGCATACTTGAACCGCCGTTTGAAACGAAGGGGAAGGTAACGCCGGTAAGAGGCAAAATGTCTACCGAACCAAGTGTATTGAGTATGGTCTGAAATACCATCATGCTGACGGCGGCACATGCTGCTATAACATAAAATGACGAACGACCGTTCGCAGCACTTGTTATGGTGAAGGCTGCGAGTGCGCAAATGCAGATAACTGCCGTAACAGCAATAATCAGTCCCCATTCCTCGCATACCACGCCAAAAACAAGGTCTGTATCAGCGGCAACAACTCTGCGAAGCCATCCGCTGCCAATTCCAACGCCCGCAAGTCCGCCACTGGCGGCAGCCGACATGGTACGTGTCTGCTGATAACCCAGATTATAAGGATCGTCCCATGCATGCCCCCATATCGCGAACCTTCTTGCCACATAAGGCTTGAATTTGAGCACAAGCATTATGCCGAAAACGACGGTAGCACAAATCAAAGCTATAGTGGAAAAATCGCCTGAACGCATAAATGCTATTACAACGAACGCAACAAAGAATATTGCCGCCGTACCGAAATCTCCCATCAGTGCCAGCGCGCCAATACATACGCCCGAAAAGCCAATGAAATAGGCAAGGTTCTTTTTGGTAAGCAATATGTCAAGCGTTGCCGCACCAATAAATACAAAAGCAATTTTAACCAATTCGGAGGGTTGCAGCGATACCCCACCAATCGAAATCCAGTTTTTGGCGCCGTTTTTTGTCTGACCGAATATCAGATTAAACATAAGCAGGCCGACAGTTCCTATCATCACCTGAAGCTTAACAGATGTGATGCGCTTGAGATCACGCAAGAACCATCCGAAGAGTACAAACAGTCCGAAGCCCAACAGGAACGCAAAGAACTGTTTGTACAATTCTCCTGATTTGGATGACGCAGCGACCGAAAAGCCTATCGTGGACAAAAAGAACGCCAGCATTTCCACCTCTATGCCTGTCTTGACCAGTATGCGCATCACAATGTAATACAGCCACATGAGCGCAAACAGTCCTCCGAAGCATACAAAGACCGATGCGTCGTCGACCTTGGCACTCCAATAAAGCTCAGCCACAGTCAGAATGATAAATACACTTAGCAGAATGAGGGTGTGAACTGGTCTGAGCTTTTTGGCAAGTCGCTTGTTGGTTTCTCTCTGGGACCCCTTGGGTCTGGTGACAAGAAATCTTGCCTCCACGTCCGCAAATTTGAGCATGCTGCCCGCCGGAAGGGCCGCTGTGCCTTCCAGCGGCTTGCCGTTGACAGTGACTCCGCCTGTAGAACCAAGGTCGGATATCGTCCAGCGCTTGTTCTCGTCGCGAATCAGAACGGCATGTGAACGTGATATAGTTGGAAAATCTATGACAATATCGCTTGATGAAGCTCTTCCAATCGTATTTTCCCAATGGCTTACGGGAAGCCTTCCATAACCGTCCACATCAAGATAAGCCCACACTTCCGGGGCCTCATGTCCGGAAAGCATGGATCTGACGCAGCGGAAAACTATGAAAAAAGCTACAACAGGAATGACCCACCGGGCAATTGCCGTAAAATCTCCCAACGAAATTACAAATCCGCATATGGTTTCCCATGCTACTTCCCACCATGAATCTCCGCCGGTAATGACAGCATATATCATTTGTTGCCCACTTCCTTTCATCAATTTAAATTATTATAAAGCAAAGGCCGGTATCCGCAAAAACGGATACCGGCCTTTGCGGCAGCGGATTGTATTGGTACTAATCCGAGAGTATTACTCGTTGACAGAATTGACAACGCCCAGGATAATAGGAAGGTATCTATTGTTATCAACTATGGCAAATATGAACGGACGATCCAGTGCCACCGGAATTACATTTGTCGCAACCGATGAATCACGGACGATTGCTCCGGAACCCTTGCTCGTTCCTCTTTCGGTAACCGTTACGCCGGTATAAACATATAAATCATCTATATAAAGATTTTCATCGCACGTGCCGAGCAGATCCAACCTGGCGTCGGTCGGACTAAAGGAACGACCAAGATTCATCTGAGTGAGATTTGACTTCATTCCACCCTGAGATTGTAAGGAAAACTTCGGGATACTTGCATCAACGACATATTCTTTACTGTTTTTAACCGTTTTGTGATAGCCGTCGCCTTTGGACAAGAAATCCAAGACAATCTCCATGCCCACTTGTCCTTCTTTCTTAGGAACGATGGCCATAAAATTATAATTTCCACCGGAGTATTTCTTGATGAAGCCTTCAAAGGAATCATTTTCAAAATACAGATGCTCGTAACTTGACATCATCTGTACGTTTTCTTCTTCGCCGGAGATATTTGTAAAATGTCCGTCTACTACGTTTTCGGGAGAGATAGGAGCCTCCCAGTCCGCTTCAATAACTGTGTTATTGACAATGAATGCCGGAGCGTCGGTAGGTACGCTATCAATAATATACTCGGCATACATCTCCGTATTATTGGATGACCAGTTATTAATATTGGTAACGGTGTCATTATTGAAGCTCTCTTTATAAGCGGAGGCATTGAAATATGTTTTGGCAGCGGAGAGGAATTCATCTCCGGGCTTCACATTTTTATCAGCATTGAACCATATCGCATTATTAAAATAAAGTTTGGCGTTTTCTGTATTATTAAGGGTCTCATAATAGGTATGCATATAGTTATTCATCGAATCATACGGAATATTTCTGTCGAGAATATTCTCAAAATTAGACAGCTTTTTATTGGACGCACCATTAGCCAGCATTGCCATATTAAAGTATGTTGCCAACGGAGAAATAACGACACTGGGACCTTCTAACGAATATGCACTTTTAAGAAGTTGAAATGCTGATGCACTGTAGTGATTACAAAAAACATCGTCAATAATAACCTCCGATGCATTTCCCTCCGAGACATTTTCCATGAGGTCCTCAGCAGTGACCTCCTTCTGACAGCTGACAGCCGAAGCAAACATTGCAGTGGCTATCATCAAGGCACAAACGCGACGTAATTTTTTCATTAAAATATTGCTCCCTTCGATTTTTTATTATATTATAACACGGTTTTTACAAAAAGAAAAGAAGTTTTATGCAATATTTTGATATTTTGGGAAAAATATTTTTTATGTTACCAAACAAAAATCCTGCCATATTTTTTTACAGCAGGATCATTTTTTTAATGTTTGATTATTGCTGACACACAATCAACTCACGGGAATAGGGAAGAGTAAGTATCCAGTCGCAGAAAGAATGCCATTCTGCCAGCTTGTGATCTTTTCTGGCGTAATAAATATTAATAAGCGTTTCGTAATTGAGTGTACAGGTGCGCATCTGGTTATAACTGGACGGTAAAAGCTGAATGATATCGTACCAGTCGTTCTTATCTTTACTTTCAATATAACGCAACCGGATGTTTTCCAATTCAGTCACAACACCCTGCATGATTTTTTCAGTTGCAGCAGTCATATGATCGTGGCTGAAATCATCTATATCAAATGGTTTGCTTGTTATTTTATGCATGGTACTGGTGGAATTGGCAACGGTTGAGATCTTATAGGTGTCGTACTCCTTCCACCAATACATAGGCGCCGTGATATCCACCGAAACAAACACCTGACGAAGAAACTTGCGGTGATCACTTCCGGCTTTTCGCAGTCTCCTTGCCAGATCAAGGTCATTGGGACCTAATACATAATTTCCGTCGTCATCGTAAAAGCTGTCGCTTCTCGACCAGCTGTTCATTGGATTCCTTGCGCCTCTTATGGCGTTTTCCAGGTTCATAACACTTGTGCGTTCCAACCGGATCATAATGTAATCACTCCACTCATATCCTTTATATAAAATATAAAAATAGAGAATAGACGGGTCAAAAACTCGCTATTCTCTATCAGCACATTTGGTGCCGGTGACCGGGGTCGAACCGGTACGGTATCGCTACCACCGGATTTTGAGTCCGGCACGTCTGCCAATTCCATCACACCGG
>ONYN01000229.1 GCA_900322085.1 uncultured Eubacteriales bacterium
ATATCCAATTCAAATTCATCCTGCCCCCTGATTTACGTTGTAGTTGGTTGTATTCAATAGGCGTACCCATCAAAATTGATTTCCGTGCAAGTGCGTAGATCCACATTGACAAACCCATCCGATTGTGGTACGATGTAAACATATGATACACTAGGAGAAAAGAACAATGTCAATATTCAAAACTACCGACAGTGCCGCTTCAAAATTTAATCCTGCCGAATTCACGCCTGTCATAAGGTGCAGCATCTGCACCGGGGAAAAAGTGGCGGGCTTTCGCAACCATGCCACAGGCAAATTCACCGACGTCATGCTCATCAAAAGCGAACACGATCTGGAAATCTTCCGCAAAAAGTACGGCATTGACGGGAATATAGAAAAAATTTATTAAACCGTATATTTGTTAAAAATAACAGTTGCAAAATTCGGCCGAGTGGCGTATAATGAATTATAAACTCAGTTAAATGAATATTGAAATGCTCAGAGGGATAAGTAATCTCCGCGTACGGCATCAGAGAAGGAACGTCATCGGCTGCAAGCGTTCCCTGTACGGCGCGAGGACGAATGCACCCTTCATCACGCAGGTGCGCGGAACGCAGCCTTATTGCGGGCTGACATATGCGCACACGTTCCCGCCGCGTTAAGGCTTGTTGAGTGACAAACAGGAGTGGAACCGTGGATTTCTATGAAAGAATTTCGCCTCCGTTGCGTCCGTAAATCCTTTGCGGCGCATCGGGGCATTTTGTTTTTTTGTCATTTTTTGATGATTGAAAGGAATGTGAAACACGATGAACACGATGAGCGATTTAATGCATGTGCGCGCAACCATTACCAAAAAGCTGAATATTATGGTGCGCAAGGTGGAAGGAGTCACATCCTTCGTTCTGACCGGAAAAGATGAACATACCCCTGACGAAATCTATTTTGTGGTAGGCACCAACGATCCTTCCGCCATTCATAAAATCCTACAGGATTTGTCTTTTCTCATAAGGGAATTCCTTAAGCCCACCGACACAAGCAAAAGCGAATCCGACAACCGCACGATTGCAAAGTATGTCTTTGACAACGGCCTGAAGGCACAGATAACCCTCTGCACCGAAGATCATCTGCCGCAGTGCGAATGGTGGGTCCCGTATCTGGACAAAAACGGCGCTGTGCTGGGCTTTTATTCCAATGCCAATAGAAAGCCCTCCGACCCCACCACTGAAAAGCCTGTTGACGACGACGAATTCTCAGATGACTTTGAGGACGATTTTGACGACCTTCCCGCCTCCGAAGAAAAAACACCTGTTCAGATGCCCGTAACCGCTGCGGAACCGGAGCCGGTTTCGGCACCCGCGCCTGTTCCCGTACCGGAGGACAAAGAAGAACGCTCCGACAAGGAATTATGGAATTACTTCTACGGCAAGGTCAATGTGGCAAAGCATGCCATATCAGGAGGTTCGGTGATTTACGCCTGCGAGACCATCGGAGAGCTGCGCACCCTGCTCATTAAGCTGATCTGCGAGAAGAACGGCATTACCGAGAACTATCTGCACAGCATTGACCTGATTTCCGAAAGCCACCGCTCTGCGCTTCTCAAAACCTATCCGGCCAAACCGGAATCGGCCCCCATGATTGCGGCGCTTGCCGCGGAGCTGTCGATATTCGAGGACCTTATGAAAAAAAATTCCCGATAAATTCCGCACACTTTTTGTATTGACTTCAAGGAGCTGATGAAGTTGTCAAGTTACCGTCAGGATCTGATCAAGGCCATCATGGAAAGGGACCCCGCCGCACGCAGTGCCATTGAGGTCAGACTGCTCTATCCCGGATACAAGGCGCTGATGTCGCATCGCCGCGCCAACTGGTGCTTCAGGCACAATCTGAAATTCCTGGCCCGCTGGATCAGCGAGAGAGCCAAGCGCAGAACCGGCATTGAAATTCACCCCGCCGCAAAAATCGGCCGTGGTGTGCTGATTGATCACGGAATGGGCGTTGTCATCGGCGAAACAGCCGAAGTCGGCGACGGCTGCACCATTTATCAGGGCGTGACCCTCGGCGGCACCGGCAAAGACACCGGCAAGCGCCATCCCACCATTGGCAGCAATGTGCTGATTGGCTCCGGCGCGAAGGTGCTGGGTCCCTTTGCCGTGGGCGACAATGCCAGAATTGCCGCCGGCGCGGTGGTACTCAACGAGGTTCCCGCCGACGCCACAGCCGTGGGCGTTCCGGCCAGAGTGGTGCGTGTCGCGGGTCAGACAATTCCCGCCTGCGACCTCGACCAGATTCATTACGCCGACCCCGTCGCGCAGGACATCTGCCGCCTTCAGAACGAAATCATCCGTCTCCAGAAGAAGCTCGACATGGGCGGCATGGAAAACACCGACGGAGGAGGCATATAGGGCGCTCCCTTCGGTCGCTAAATGAATACTGAAGACTGAAAAATGAATAATGAATAATATATAGGAGGAGTTTTTATGAGAATATTCAACACGCTTACGCGCACACTGGAGGATTTTGTTCCCCAGGTGGAGAATGAGGTAAAAATGTACGCCTGCGGTCCCACCGTCTACAACCTCATTCACATCGGCAACGCACGCCCGATCATCACCTTCGACACCCTGCGCCGCTATTTTGAATGGCGCGGAATGAAGGTCACATTCGTTCAGAATTTCACCGACGTGGACGACAAAATCATCAACAAGGCCAAAGCCGAAGGCGTTGACTACAAGGTCATCTCCGAGCGCTACATAGAGGAATATTGGAAGGACGTCAAGGCTCTCGGCGTCAAGCCCGCCAACATTCATCCCAAGGCTACCGAGAATATTGACAAGATTATCGAGATCATCTCCACCCTGGTGGAAAACGGACATGCTTACGAAGCGCAGGGCGATGTATATTTCAGCACCAAGACCTTCCCCGGATACGGCAAGCTCTCCCATCTGCCGCTTGAGGACCTCGTCGCCGGCGCCAGCGAACGCGTCGATACCGGCGACATCAAGCGCGACCCCGCCGACTTTGCCCTCTGGAAGGCCGCCAAGGAAGGCGAACCCTACTGGGATTCCCCTTGGGGCAAGGGTCGTCCCGGCTGGCATATCGAATGTTCCGCAATGAACATCGCGCTTCTCGGCGACACCATCGACCTGCACTGCGGCGGACAGGATCTCATCTTTCCCCACCACGAAAACGAGATCGCTCAGTCGGAATGTGCCACCGGCAAACCCTTCGCCCTCTATTGGATGCACAACGGATTCATCAACGTTGACAATCAGAAGATGAGCAAATCGCTCGGCAACTTCTTTACCGTACGCGACGTCGGCGAAGCTTACGGATATGAGCCAATCCGTCTCTTTATGCTCTCCAGCCAATACAGAAGCCCGATCAACTATTCCGTTGACATCATCGAGCAGAATAAATCGGCGCTGGCACGCCTTTACACCGCTCTGGAAAACGTGGAATTCTACCTTTCCAAGGCACCCTCAGGCTGGCAGGACGGTGAGGACGCCATCAAGGAACAGCTTCTGGCCCACAGGCAGCATTTCATCGACTCCATGGAAGAGGATTTCAACACGGCCGGCGCGGTTTCGGCTATATTTGACCTTGCCAGAGACATCAACACCCATCTCGGCGCGTCCTCAACCCATTCCAAAGAGCTTGCGCAGTTCGCCCTCGACCTTTACAATGAGCTGACCGGCGTGCTGGGGCTGCTCTACAACCGCCAGTCGAACGACCTCGACAGCGAAATCGAAGCACTCATTGAACAGCGTCAGGCAGCCCGCAAGGCGAGGAATTTTGCCGAAGCTGACAGAATCCGCGACGAATTGAAGGCGCAGGGCATTATCCTCGAAGATACCCCCCAAGGCGTCAAATGGCACAGAAGCTGATTTTTTTCAAAGCCGATTTATATGTGGAATAAAAAAACAGACCTTGCATGAAAAAACGCAAGGTCTGTTTTTTATGTTTCCCAATTTTCGCAGGCTTCCTGCCGCGCGGGTGAATGGGATTCTCCCGTTTTGCGCCTTCCGAACGCCAGAATGATGACCACTGTCACAAACACCAGCAGGCTGATGAACTGCGACGTTGACAGCGGTCCCACAAAGCCCCGTATTCTGTCGCCCCGCAGGAATTCGTCAAGAAATCTTACCACAGCATACGACAGCAGATATACATACATCAGTTTTCCCTTTAATTTCTTGCGCATGTAAAGCGCCAGAATCACCCCGAAAAGCAGGAATTCCATGCCCGATTCCAGCAGTTGCACCGGAAATCTCGAAACGCCGTTGGCGGACGGCTCAATCGCGTCGTGATAGACCAGGCCGTACCGGCTCTCAATGCCGTAACAGCATCCTCCCAAAAAGCAGCCAATCCGAGCAAATCCGTGAAAGAGCGGTATGCAGAACGCCATCACATCAAAATACGGCAACAGCGGCAGCTTCAATGCCTTCATGTACCAAACGGCGCCGATGATCGCCCCGAAAAGTCCCCCGTAAAAAACCATTCCCCCGAAAATCACGATGAAAAGATTCAGATAATCCATTGGCGAATGAAGCAGAGAAAAATGATCCTTTACGGCGTTAATCAGAATCCGGATATTCACCGCGCCATAAAGGACGTGAGCACCCACAAAAAGACCTGCCATTGCCGCAAGAGCAATATGGACAATCTGCGTGGTGTCAATATCGCTCTGTCTGCGAGTGACGAGCCACGCGACCAGACACATCACAAAAAAGCCGATACTGGCCATAACGGCGTATGTTGAAATGTGATAATTCAGTATATCAATATAGGGCAGCAAGCATAGATTCTCCCCTCATGCAAATTGTTACAGATACAGACAATCCGCTGTAAAGCAATTGATTACAGCGGATAAATATATGGATTAAAAAATGAAGGAAAACAAAGCGGTATATTCAACATAAGCGTAGGGAGTCGAGGCACATAACGCCCAGCACCCCACAAGTACGCAAAAAGCCGTAAGTGTAATGATACCGCTGATGACCGTACCGATGATGGCGCATACCATTCCGGCGGTAGCTATTCCCCTTCCGGAAACACCGACCGGAATCCCGTTTCTCGCCTTCACGCCAAAGACGATGCCTATTATACTCAGCACCAGACCGAGAAGCGCCGGAATCCCGTAAAACTGAGGCGCAAGAATACCGAGAATTAAACCCACTATGCCCAGCACCAGTGAAGTCACCGCTTTTCCCTTTGCGTCGGGCTGTGCAACCGCGGGCTGCTGCACATATATCGTCTGATATTTCACGATCTGCTCGGTTTTGGGTTGGA
>ONYN01000227.1 GCA_900322085.1 uncultured Eubacteriales bacterium
ATAATGCGAAGAAGCTAGCTGAAGCAGAGGCTCAAAGAAAAAAACATGTGACTTGGCAAGAAGAGTTCGGCGAGTATACTCCGTCACCCTTGACTTCAAAAACAATAGAAAAATACTTCTATGTTGGAACTGCCAAAGAATTAACAGGACTGCATTATGATTGTGAAAATAGCTCCATAAGCAAATTTTCCAAAATGGTGCAAGATATAGGTCGGGATTTTGTATCGAGCATAGATTTTTGTTATGGTTCTAGTTCTTCTCTCTATCCAGAAAACAACTATTCATACAGAAACAACAAGAGCGCATATACATTTCAGATCAATGAGGAATTAAGAGTAATATTTCCTATGGAAGAAGTAAACGAGTACGCTAGGGTGATCATTGATAATGCGGTTGTATTTGCCGCTAACCCTATGATTAATACATTAAGTCACTCCGGTTACTCCGAGCAGGTAAAAACATCAAGTCCTTGGTTGAACCCAATAAGGAAACTCCTTTATTATTCAGCGGATTGTCCTCCAAATCAATATCCTTCAGCGGATTATATTGCAGCCCGTTATGGCATAGATCTAACGAATGGCAGATTTAACTTAGCTGGTTGTATGTTTATATTCTGGGCATTGATGATTTTGACCGTAGACGATTCACAGAAAGACAAGCTCTCTGTAATTTGTGAACTTGCCAGTATGATGCATGTGGATTCTGCTGCAATGTGCGACATAATCAATATCATCCGGCTGGTTTACGGAGAAAAAATGACTACTATTATTAGGCTGAATTATGTGAAAGCGGCGTTTGTATTGGTTCTCAGAAAATACGGATATACAGATTAGTTTAACTATCAGAAAGCAGGTGTATTAGCATGGAAGACAATTCTTTAAAAGCAAAGCTTGCGCGTTATATGGACGCGGGCTTCCCGATTATCTATATCAACACATACGAGGAAGACAAGATTGACGGCATTCTGAGCGCGATCAAAGCAGATAAGGAAATCTACGAGTGGAATGAAACACAGGGTTACATAGACGCGGAAACCCGAACACCTGAGTTCGAGGACTGTTCGCTGGAAACCATGCTCGAAATGTACAAAGATCGGGATAAGCTTGAGAAAAAAATTCTTGTATTTAAGGATCTGAATGCCTACCTTGAAGATCCCGTTACAGTTTCCAAAATCAAAGGTCTGGCACGATTGATCTGTAAGGATGTAGATGCGAATATTGTTATTGTATCCAACCGTCTGATTATTCCCAAAGAGCTGGAACAGTTTATTACAATTCTGGAAATGGATTATCTCGACCTAAATGAGATACGTCAGATCATTCTTGATTTCATAGAGAACCGCGGCGTCAGCGGTATCGGTGATGAACTGATCGACGAGTTTTCACTTGCTTTCAAGGGACTGACGGAATTTGAAATCACTAATCTTCTCCAGCTCTCCTACTCGAAAGGCGGTATTCTATCTCGCGATGATCTCAAGCTGATTTTTGACCAGAAGCAGCAGATGATCAAAAAAGCGGGGATTCTTGAAATGATTCCGCTGAAAGAAAGCATTGACGACATCGGCGGGTTGGAAAACCTCAAAAAATGGTTCATTCGCAAAGCAAAGGTTTACACAAATATGGGCAAAGCACGGGATTTTGGTGTGGATATGCCCAAGGGCGTGTTGATTGCGGGGGTTCCGGGCTGCGGAAAGTCGCTCAACGCAAAGGCGGCTGCCAATCTGTTTAATGTTCCCCTGCTTCGCCTCGATATGGGCAGACTGATGGGAAAATATGTGGGTGAATCCGAAAGCAATCTGAGAAACGCCATCGCTCTTGCAGAAGCCATCTCGCCCTGTGTTCTTTGGATAGACGAACTGGAAAAAGCCTTCGCGGGCATCGGTGAAAGCGGAGGCAACGGCGAAGTTACCACCCGTCTGTTCGGCAACTTCCTTACATGGATGCAGGAAAAGGAAAGCCCGACCTTCGTGGTGGCAACGGCAAACGATATTACCAAACTGCCACCCGAACTGCTCCGCAAAGGGCGGTTTGACGAGATATTCTATGTCGGGTTGCCAAACGCTTCCGAGCGCGAAAAAATCTTCCGCATTCACATCGGCAAAAGGCGGAAAAAAGATCTGGAAAACATCGACCTTTCTCAATTGGTCAGAAAGACTGATGGATTCAGCGGAGCGGATATCGAAGGGGTTGTGAAGGACGCGGTAGAAACCGCATTTGCTGACGACAAGAAGTGCATAAGCACAGAGGATATTCTGGAAGCCATCAATAACACACATTCTCTCTCCGAAATCATGAAGGACGCATTGGATCGTATGAAGAAAGAATATGAAAAGAGAAAATTCAAGAACGCATCATTATGAGGTAAATAAACTGGAAAATACAATGAACAGGAGAACAGCGAAAATGAACAACAATACAGAACGGGAATACATCACCGAACAAGAAGCAAGAAGCGTTATAAGTCTTTTCAGAAAGTGCCTCAAATCATATAAAGTAAAAGAGGCTTCTCTGAGCGATGAGCAATGGCTCGCGCAGTGGTTCTGCTCTGAGCTGCCCGAAATTACTCCCGAAGAAGCCCGCAAGGACGCGGGAAACATTGTGACATCCGTAGATACCTACGGCAAAAATCTTCTTTCCGTCAATGAAGCTGCTCAAAACGGCATTTCAAAGGAAAAATGGCTAGCTGACAAATTACAAGAAGGTTCCGTAGGTGTATCCGTCAATGAGTTTGGAGAAAGGCTTGCCCATTTTGACAGTTACCTTGCAAGAGCTAATGAAGAACTGGCGGATCGCCTTTCCGTAAGCGTGAACGGCAATCTGACCCGTATCAACATGAATCCGAATCTTGACGGCTTCATCGCAGAAGAAATGATAGCCGAGACAACCCAATTAAGCGCCGATTTGCAGGGCAAACCTGTTATAG
>ONYN01000224.1 GCA_900322085.1 uncultured Eubacteriales bacterium
ATAAGGAGCAACCGAAATGCCTGATAATATCAATGAGAAAATTTCACCAAATGAAGACGTGCAGAAAATTCCCGCGGTGGAAGAGACCTCTTCCGAAACCGCCGCTCCGGAATACGGAGATGTTGTTATCCGGCTCAATCACGTCACCAAGCAGTTCAAGCTCTTCAAGAGCAAAAAAAGCCGTCTGATATCACTTTTCAGTAAAAAAGTCAATTACACCATCAATACCGCCAACGACGACCTGACATTTGAGATTCGCCGCGGCGAATCGGTGGCATTTCTCGGCAAAAACGGCGCGGGAAAATCCACCCTTCTCAAGATGATAACCGGCGTCCTCTTCCCCACCAGCGGTGAAATTGAGGTTTACGGAGAGGTCAGCGCGCTGCTGGAGCTGACCGCCGGATTTGATCCGGAATTCACCGGCCGCGAGAACATCTATCTCAGAGGGCATATGCGCGGCATGACAGACGAAACCATAAAGAAATACGAAAATGCCATCATTGAATTTGCCGACATCGGCGAATACATCGATCAGCCTGTGCGCACCTATTCCAGCGGTATGAGGGCAAGACTCGGCTTTGCCATCAACGCCAATATCGAGCCGGAAATTCTCATTGTCGATGAAGCTCTGAGCGTCGGCGACGCCGCCTTCCGCAAGAAATGCAGCAATATTGTCAACAAGATTATTGCCGAAGACAACACAACCCTGCTGCTTGTCACCCATTCCAGCACCATGGCAAAGCAATTCTGCAAGAGAGGCATCGTCCTCTATCAGAGCAAGGTGTATTTTGACGGCGATATTGACGAGGCAATCAGGGTCTACGAAGAGGACGTTCTGGGGGGGAAACCCGCCCCGAAACCCAAGGCAAATTCTATTCTCAACCAATAAAATCATCAGAATAAAGAATTGATAATCAAGAGAGGCTGTTTCATTGTCTTTTGTTATTTATTCTTTATTCTTTTTGTTTAAGAAGGCATGATAAGAAATGAAAACGACACAATCGGAAAAATCCGAACAGCAATTCAAAAAAATGACGCAAACTCCTGTGAACCGTCTGGTTTTTGCCATGTCTATCCCCACCGTCATCAGCATGATGGTCAGCAATATCTACAATCTCGCCGACACCTATTTTGTCAGCAGCATCGGCACCAGCGCCAGCGGCGCGGTCGGTATCGTATTTGCTCTGATGGCCATTATACAGGCATTCGGATTCATGGTGGGTCACGGCTCTGGAAGTCTGGTCAGCTTGAGCCTCGGCGCCAGAGACATTGACCGGGCTAAAAAAATCGCTTCCACCGCTTTTTTTACCGCGTTGATTTTTGGAAGTACCATTGCCGTACTGGGCGAAATCTTCATCACGCCGCTGATGTACCTGTTGGGCAGCACAGACACCATTCTCCCCTATGCCACTGAATATGCGCGGTACATTCTGGCGGCGGCGCCGCTGATGTCGGTCAGCTTCGTGATGAACAACATTCTCCGCTATGAGGGCAAGGCGGCCTTTGCCATGATTGGCATCACCTTCGGAGGGCTGCTCAATGTGGCTCTTGATCCGCTCTTTATCTTTGTGCTCAAAATGGGCGTCGCGGGAGCCGGAATGGCAACGGCACTTTCCCAGGTGGTAAGTTCCGGACTGCTGCTGAGCATGTTCCTGCTGGGCAAAACACAGAGCAAATTCAATGTGAAGTATATTTCAAAAAGCATCTCCGATTATCTGAAAATTTTCAAGACCGGCGCCCCGAGCCTGCTTCGACAGGGACTCAACAGCATTGCCGCTATGCTGCTCAACAATGCTGCCGCCGTCTACGGAGACCCCGCCGTCGCCGCAATGAGCATTGTCGGCAGGGTGAGCTTTGTGGTGTTCGCATTCGGTATAGGCATAGGGCAAGGACTCCAGCCTGTCAGCAGCTTCAATTACGGTGCAAAGCTCTATTCCAGGGTGCGCAAGGCCTATATTTTTACACTCTGCTACGGGACGGCGGTATGCGTAACACTGTCATCCGTGGGATTATTGGCCGCCGGTTTTCTGATAAAACAATTCCGAGACGACCCTGAGGTGATCGCCATCGGCACTCCGGCTCTCAGAGCCCAATGCATCGCAATGTTTGTCTGCATGCTGCTGCAATGCACCAATATGCTCTATCAGAGCATAGGCAAAAGCGGCATCGCAACCATCCTGGCAAGCCTTCGCAGCGGAATATGCTTCATCCCGTTGATACTGCTTCTCCCCCATTTCTTCGGTGTAAGCGGAATTGTCTGGGCGCAGCCCACAGCCGACTTTATTGCGGCAGCCATCAGCCTGCCGTTTGCCCTGCAGTTTATCAATTACCTGCCGTCGGACGGCAGCAATTGATGTGAATTTCTTTTGCAATTCAACATATCCAATATTTTGAGAAGGTTGGAAAATTATTTTGTAAAAAGAGCCTAAAGCGGTTCATTAAGCCGCTTTAAGGCCCTTTTTATTTGTTAAATATTTGCTTATTTTTCGCAAAAAACATTGACAGAGCCTTTTTTTCATCATATAATTGTAAGTAATGTGTGACCGTGCGGCAGGTGATTTCTTATCACGCATTGAAAGCCGACCTATCGCATTGATTATTTTTCTGGAGGTAAATTTATTATGGCACGAGTTTATAATTTTTCGGCAGGTCCGTCCATGCTCCCCGAGGAAGTTCTCAAGCAGGCAGCGGACGAGATGCTTGACTATCAGGGCAGCGGTCAGTCCGTCATGGAAATGAGCCATCGCTCCAAG
>ONYN01000223.1 GCA_900322085.1 uncultured Eubacteriales bacterium
CGCAGTCAGGTCAATATTTTTTTCGACCGGCTGCTGTTCTGCGGACTGCTGCGGCTGATTCTGCTGCGGGGAATTGTCCGGCTGCTGTGGGGCGGGATTGGTTTCGGGTGTCTGTTCTGCCATAATGTAAAATACCTCCGTTTCTGGAAAAAAATTGGAGCATAAAAATAAGACAGTTTAACGTCGTGTCCGGGACGGGAAAAGGGTTGACAAAACCATATTTCATAATTATAATATAATTATGGATACAATCAGTTTTGAATGGGACGAAAACAAAAACGCCATCAACAAAAGGAAGCATCATATTTCCTTTGAAGAGGCGCAGACGGTTTTTTATGACGATGAAGCACTTGTTATTGACGACCCCGAACATTCCGAGCAGGAGGAGAGATTTATTATCCTTGGGATGAGCACACGGGCAAATTTGTTGGTGGTTTGCCATTGCTACCGTCAGTCGGAAACCGTCATTCGGATTATCTCGGCAAGAAAAGCCACGAAAAATGAAGCAAGACAATATAACGAATGGAATTGAGGTGCATCAGATGGAGAATTTAGATGAAATGAAGGAAGAATATGATTTTTCAAACGCAAAGAAAAATCCTTACGCAAAGAAGCTCCGGCAGCAAGTCACTATTAATCTTGACAGCAGCATTATAGACTATTTTAAAGAGATGTCCGCAGCGTCGGGCGTTCCGTATCAGACGCTGATCAATCTGTATCTCTCCGATTGTGTCAAGAGCCGCCGGAAGCTTCATATTTCCTGGCAATGATTTTTAAAACCATTAAAAAAGCACTTGATTGCAGGCATTGCCTTTTCAAGTGCTTTTTCTATTCGGTTTGCTTTTCGTTTTTCTTTTCGGGGGAAGTATCGGGGAATAATTCGTCGGTTTCCTTCTGGTCGATGGTGCGGCGGATCGCAGTCAGGCGGGTGCGATACTGCTGCGGGACGTCGCCGTCGGTGATCATCTCGTCGAGAATGTCCCACAAGTCCGCGAATTCCTCCGCGTCGGTGATGCTGATGTCGATGTTAAGAGTCATTGTTTTCTCCTTCCGTCAGGTCAAAAAGCGGGACATACGATTTCGGTAAATCCGGCCATTCATACCAATGCCGTTTGTTTTTTATCGCCCAGATGTACATATTGGTCATAATAAACGGGTCAAATGCAGGCGTGTTGTCCACTTCCATATGAAATCCCATTGGCGGGTCTTTCGGAAAAAGCGCGTAATACTCGCGTCTGTATTCGTCGCGGAGCTTCTGCTGCTTTTCGTAGCGCTTCAACTTTGTGTCAACCGCAAGCCGCTCTCCGGCGTATTCCGGTCTGAGTTCTGTCAGTCGTTGCACAATAAAATCTTCTTCCGAATCGGCATCAAAAATATCCCTGATTCCATTTGAAATCCTGAATTTTCTGACCTTAACTTTCATGCCGCAGCCTCCTAAATCATACTGTTAATATATCTTTCAAACAAATCAGAGCTTCTCGGGAAATACTGTTTCATAAGCTCAAATGATTGATCTCCGTTCATATAAGCCTCGAACATATTGGCTATTGTCTCACTGATCAAAGTTTTTTCTGTCCAATAATCACTTGAGTGTCCATAAGTTCCATGGACGCGATTTTTTGTAAGTCCGCTGATAATATCTGATATGCCAACCTTACGCTCGTCTGTCAAGTCTTCATAAAATATCATACGTTCCTGATAAGAAAACTCCATACCGTTGATATTACGTCCAAGTAGATCTGATGCATATGCAAAAAAGTCTTCCTGCATTGCCGCTCGCAATCCTTTAATGCTGCCGCTGATACCAAGCTGATTATTCATGATATGTCCGGATTCATGCAGCAGTACGCGAATATCCGCGCATTTATAGCCAAGAACGGTGCTTCTGGGATCGCTTCTGGAAAAATCAAGTCGGAATCTGTCTCCGATTGTGTGAGGACCCTTGTCGGAATAGAAATCTCCCTTAATCAGATTACCATATTTCTCGAGAAAACGCAAGCGTCTGTCGTCCATTCTATGAAGCATTCGGGCAACGTCATCAAGCTGACTGTTTTTTATTTCCGTAAGCCAGTCCTGCCCTATAATGTTTTCAAGCCGCTGCCAGCGCGTTCTGGAATTTGCATTGATTATGGTGGAAACTGACGTAACTGCTCCGTTTGCCGGCTTGACTCTGACCGGAATATTTCGCTCTGATACGGTATTGACCGCAACGGTCAGCTTGCCGCCGTTGTCCAGTTTCATCAGGGTGTAATACCGCCGCTGTGATGCGCGCGCTTCGGTCTTCTTGATTTCCGCAACGCTGTGCAGCCTTTTCGCTTTGGCTATGGCAAGCTTTGCGTTGTTATTCTGATAAAAAACAAGGCGGTCTCTCAAAATAGCTTTGACTCTGACAGCACGGGCGATCTGATTTGCCTTCTGCTTTACCATATCGGCATTCCGCGCGGCGATCTGCGCTTTGGTGGAGGCGACCTGCGCATTGTATCGGGCGATTTTCGCGTCAATATACAATTCATCAGCCTTTTGCCGGACAAGCCGGGTCTTTGCCTTGATTCTTTCGATATCCCGCCTGCGCTCGGCTTCGGAGGGATTCAGCCCCGGCGGCGGTTTTGGTGGCGTAGAATAGGCCTTTACATCAATGACGGGACGGACTTTGTCCGCCTTCGGCTTCTCCGGTGTGGAATTGACAAAAATCTCAATTCCAGGCGGATTCCTCGGCGGC
>ONYN01000218.1 GCA_900322085.1 uncultured Eubacteriales bacterium
GGTTCTGTACTCGAACTGCTCTCTGCTGTCCTTGTACTTGTGAACCGCACGCAGGATCGTGACGATTTCCTTGTCGGTGGGGAGCGGAACGGGTCCGGAAACCTGTGCGCCCTCGCGCTTTGCCGCGTCTACGATCTTCTGTGCCGCCTGATCGGCGAGAGAGTGATCATAGCTCTTGATCCTGATTCTGATTTTTTCTTTGACTGCCATAAAAAATCGCCTCCTAATGAATTTTGCGGCGAATCGCTGCTACATGATCTTCGCTGAGGGACCAATTGAATACCCGATGTTTTCAACAACGTGTCCGGGTGTTTCATACTCGGGCATCAAAAAACCGGAAGCCTTTCATCTTGGATGGGTTAATCGGCTTTCCGGGTCAGTGAAAACTAATAGCAAGCGTATTGCACAGTCCTTTTCCGCGTCCGGCATTGCATTGGGTCGCCGCCCTGGCAGAACAAGAAAAGCAAAACATCAAAACGCACCCTGGCCAACAGCAACTCAGAAGACCTGGGTATCAATACAATGTCGCTTAACAACTGTGCACACTTTTTCGCCCGGTTTAAAATCGGACATACTCCATGGAAAAACCGTTCGCTCTTTATTACCGAGGAACGCAACCTCCCACTTCATCGCATATCTCATGTGCAGTCGCTGCAATTTTTACGCGCACACTTTGTGCCGCGTACCTAAGTATTATATCAAAGCACCGCGCCGACTGCAACATAAATTTTACATTTTAGGCATAGAATTATTCGCTTGCTTTTTATGGATTTTTATATATTTTTCACAACAGAAGCCCTGACGCAAAAAAAGCCGGGCAAAAAATCGCCGATGGCATGTCACAACAAATGTCATTGGCGATTTTTTCTTTCAAATATATATATAGCCGTCAGCTCTGGGAATCGAGCAGTTTAAGTTCAGGGGTCGGTGCAGGCGTCACTTCGGCGCCGGAATCCTTGTTTTCCTGGTCGAGCTTGCTGTAGGCCCTGATCATGCGAAGCGCCCAGTCGCGGCCGACCATGCAGACGCGGGAGGTATAGATGGCATTCACTACGGCGGAGAAGCGCTTTTCGATAGAGGCATACACGTCCGGATCAATCATAATGGAACGCGTCTTGCTGTCGTCGCAGAAGAAGATCAGAGCGTCCTTGTCGTCACGGCGTTCATAATAGATGTTGACAACGCCTGTGCCTTCAAACTGCTTGGTGAATATATCAAAATAAACAAACTTGGCTATCTCGATCACACCGTCATTCAGACCGAATTCAGCAATCTTGATTTTTTCCATTAGCTCATTGACGGTAGTGACCACACGAATGCCGTAATTGGGCGCGGTAAAGTTATCCTCGATGGCGCTCCTGATGGCCTCGTAATCAAAGGATTTGAGTTCCTCCTGGGATGTAATCGGGCGGAAGTAGATCATAATGCGCTTTTCCATATCGTGGTAGGTTGTTCTGGAAACCACCTGAAGCTCCTGACCGCACTTCGGACATTTTTCATGGAACAGCTGACCGGAAAGAATCTTTTCTTTATATCCGGGATCATTTTGAACATTGATTATGGCAGGACGGGAAATTTCGACGTTTGCTCCGCACTCGGGACATTTTACGGTATATTTTTTGTTCTCCATTTCTGATGAGACACATCCTTTCCCTGCCATTATATCATAGTAATACGAAAAATGGAACCGCTTTTTTTATTTTTAATGAGTAAATTTTTACATCTTTTTGCGGAATGACGATATGATTTTATCAAATAGCTATTGAAATTGGAGAAATTTGAGGTTAAAATATAATTAAGTAAGGAGGCGTGAGGCAGATGCAGCAAGACAACATTGACGCATTCACGGGCGGAGTCAGACCCGACGGACTCAAGAATAAGAGCGACATCAAGGTACTGGTCTGTTTTTTGCTCAGTCATTGCAGCCAGCCGCTTTCCCGCAAGGATCTCACCGATATTTTTCTCGACCGGGGGCTGGCGAATTATTTTGAGGCAAACGACGCTATCTCGTCCTTGGTCAGACACGAAAACGTGATGGAAAATGCCGGGGACGGAGTGCTCACGATCACCGACAGCGGCAAGATCATAGCCGATACGCTGTATGACGCGCTTCCGCTGACCGTGCGGGAAAAATCACTCGACGCCATGTCGAAGCTCATCAATCGCCGGCATGTGAGCAAACAGAACAAGACAAAAATCGAAGCTTGCGACAAGGGATATCATGTCACATGCACCGTCAACGATGGCAGCATGGAGACCATGAGCGTCAAGATATACGTACCCACATACAATTACGCCACCGTTGTACGCGACAGATTTCTCGACGACCCCGAGACACTTTATCGCGCCGTAATGGCACAGCTCACCGATACGCCCCAGATTGCCCCCCAGCCAAAGAATCCTAAAAAACGGTTGTGACTTGTGTTTTAATATGTGAAGCGCCGCCGATGGCTATTGGATTAAAAGTCATCGGCGGCGCTTTTTTCCGAATGTACAGATGTAAAAAAGAAAAATTTCCGTCCGCGACACTTTTTTGCACTTTAATTCGTGTATATGGTGTAAGGAGGTTAAAAGCAATGACACCAAACGACACAACTGAAATCATCAAAAAATACTCAAAATCAATTATTTTTTCATGTGACGAATACTACGGGGTAGCATCAGGAAGAATTGATCAAAAGCTCACAGATAAATACTATTCTTCA
>ONYN01000290.1 GCA_900322085.1 uncultured Eubacteriales bacterium
AGATATTTTTCGATGTCTTTTATTTTATTTTTCATATCTCTATTTTATCATATTTCTTTTTATTTGTAAAGTAAACGCAGGTGGGGCTCTGCCCCTGTTTTTCGCTTTTCAAGCGAAAAACTACCCCGCAAGGGCGCTGCTTTGGGAAAAAGACCTGCCAGGAGGAACAAGTTCCCCCTGGACTCCCACGCTCGCATACGCTCGCTTATTATGCGCTGCGCTATGCTTTTTTCGTTTTTACATTTACAATCGCCTGCTGATGATTACCCGAACAGTATTCCCTTAAAGCAGATGCGCTGCTCGTTCCGGTCGTAATCCCAACTGTGGTGCGCTCCGCCGTGGCAGAATTCGCAATGCTCACAGGAACGGCATTTTTTGTTCCGCTCACTGAGGTCGCGCCGGAATGTCTTGAATCCGTCGCGCCACACGTCTCTGAGATTGTCCCGCAAAATGTTGCCCTGAATAAGTTCCGGCCTTCGCTCTATATCAAGACACGCGGCGATGTCGCCGTTTGCCAATATGCTGGCGGTATATATTCCCGCATTGCACAAAAAGTACCATTTGCGTACCTCACGCTCGTACTCCGCGCCCAAAAAATGACTGCATCCGTATGTCACAGGATAGCCCTCTCTGCGCTTATCCCTGATGAAGTCAAACATGCGCCGGTACTCATCATCGGACAGCATGAGGTCGGGATGATCATTCGCACGCCCTATAGGCTCGATATTGATGACACGCCATGAATCTACATTAACATCGCTCAGTATGTCAAACATTTCGGAGAGTTCATTGATGTTGCGGTGGTTTATCACGGTAGTTATCTGAATATGCCCGAATCCTCCGTGAGCAATGAGAGCGTTAATGCCGTTCATTGCTGCCGCAAAAGCGCCCTTTCTGCCGCGCAGAGTATCATGGGTATTCTCGGGACCGTCAATGCTGACCGAAATGGTCTTCATTCCACATTCATACAGCATTCTTGCTGCCTCCCGGTCAATGAGTGTGGCGTTGCTGGTCATTCCCCAGCGGAAGCCGAGAGAATTGGCATATCCCATGATTTCATAAAAATCGCTGCGGAGCAGCGGTTCCCCTCCCGTGACGTCAATCTCAGGCAGATGATCTCCGAAATCCCGCTTGATTTGGTCCAGAATCCTTTTGTACTGATCAGATGTCAGCTCGGCCGGAGAATCATGTTTACCGCAACGGCTGCCGCAGTGTAGGCAGTGTTCATTGCAGCGCAGAGTCAGCTCCAAAAATAGATTTTTCAGCGGCGGAGCGTCTATGATGCTTCTGCGGTACTCGGCAAGCTGCCGCATATGTGCGGTCTTTATCTCTATGACGTCCATATGTCAGTCTCCCTGACTGGATGCGGCTTGCTCCTGCTCCGCTTCGTCCGAACTGATTTCAAAAATCTCCTGTCCGTCAGCCGCTTCGTCCTCATCTGACGAACCTTCAAAATACTCAGGAGGGCCATAGACACATACGTTCATGTTGTTTTCCGCTTCAAATTCCTTGTCCTCTCCGCATGAAGCGAGAGTACCGCTGATGGCTATGGAAGCCATTGCTGCCGCGAGAATTCTGCTTTTTTTCATTTATTATCGCCTCCGTTGATCCAATTGTACCACCAAAGCGGATGATAATCAACTTGTCAAGTGTTAACAAATTCGCCCGCAGGTTTCAGCCATTCAAAGAGCCTGCCTTGCGGGCGGTGAGATATGTAGTTTATCTAACTTCATCCAATATACTGTGAAGTATTTCGGCAGCGGAATCGAACCACGAGCCGGTGTTTTTCAGCATGGATTCTTCCGACTTGCGGACTGTGACTTCGGGTAGAATTTTGTCTATTTCATCGGGAGTGTCAATATATGTGATACAGCCGTCTGTGCAGCCTATTGATCGGAGATTGTCAAATGTGCGGTAGCCTATGACCGGCACGCCGCAGGCCAGTGCCTCCATTACCGACAGAGGAATACTGATCACATTGTCAGACGACCTCGTGGGGAAGAGATACGCGTCGGACATCTGGAATATCTCTTCGACATTTTCCAGATAGCCTGACATGATGGTAACTCCGTCGTCCTCCAGCTTTTTGATAAGCGCCTCGTCCTCAAACATACCGCTGCCAATGATCAGCCTTTGAGCCCCCTTGATTTGCAGGAAATCCTCCAGGCCTCTGCCGCCCGTGCAATGGCCTACATGAAGTACAAGCGGCT
>ONYN01000239.1 GCA_900322085.1 uncultured Eubacteriales bacterium
AGCGGCAATTGGATTCGAACCAACGACACTGCGGGTATGAACCGCATGCTCTAGCCAACTGAGCTATGCCGCCAAATCTAGCGCTGCTTTAACTTTCCGTCAGCAGCGTATTAGATTATATATTATTATCCGGGTATTGTCAAGCAAAAAAACTATTATTTACAGTTTATTCATTATTTTTATTTTTCGCCCTTACTTCATGCCAATATGAAAAACCTCATTGACTCTTACTAAATCATATGATAAAATATGATTTAACAAAAGCAGAACATAATCTATGTTTGCTGCCGGAAATACAACCGGGGAGGAATAAAATATGAAATGCGGCTACTGCGGCAAGACTCTGAAAGACGACGCTCAATTCTGCTCCAATTGCGGTCACAGCACCGAGGATATTCACGACGAACCATTCGAGTCTCAAAAATCCGAAAAGGGAACATACGCCATTTCCATCTTTTTGCTGATCATTGTATTGGCACTGACTGTTTTCGGAGGATATGTCATCATTCACGCGGATCTTCACCAGCAAAAGTCTGTATCCAGTTCCGACTCCGTCTCTCAGGCGGATATGACCGACACAGACGCAGCCCTTGTAGGCAAATGGATATGTACCGACCCGGCTGCGGCGGATTACGATAAAAGCAATTACGGCATAGAAATCAAAGCATGGCTTACACTCACTGATGATGGCACATTCGCTCTTGATTATTCCATGACCGACACAGGCATCCAGGCAATGTCCATCAGTGCATCAGGACAGTACTCTACCGAGGATGGAATCATCACCTTCACGCCCGATAAGGAGAACGGCATTGCCGATTTTCTCAAGAAACACGGTCAGCAGCCTGCATTTCAATACGCTACCGCAGAAGGCAGTTTCACTCTCAAGTACGAAAACGGCAGCGATATTGTATTCACACGAGTGGCACAATGAATTATTCTGTACACATCAAAGCGCTCTTTCAGCCCAAAAAACGTATATAAATTCAAACCGGAACGCACTGATTCTGCATAACAGGTGCGTTCCGGTTTTTGATCAACTGTTTATTTTTTTCAGTCCTCTACAGCATTGGCAAGGCCGTCAAAATACTTGTCCGAAATATTGCCGGAACTCGAGGTGTTGTTGAGATTTGGACCATGGTAATGAACGTAATATGAGCCTATGCCAAAGTGCTTCTTGATGACGTTGGTTCTTATCTGAACCTCCTGAACAGCGTCGGTGCGTATGCGATAAGCAATCTTTTTGAGACCGCCGCTCTGAACGCTTACCACATTGCTATTCCAGTCCAGTGTTGTATTTTTGTAGGATAGGATTCCGTTGGCAATTACTGCCGCAAAAAGCACCGCGGCAACGGCATTGATCAGCACCGATACTTGTGTCAGAGCAGCGCATGCCACGCAGATGCCCGCGAATATCGCTCCCCATATGATTGACGGCTTAACAATGTGGTAGTAAATCCCCGCCTTGTTTCTCGGACGAAGGTTCATTTCCGTGACGTATTCGGGCAATATGATGCCAAGCAGATTGTTGAGATTGTCGGTCTTAATAATTGGCAGCAGGAGAGCGGTTTCGGTCTTTTCATCACCGAACCCCATGCAGACAGCTTCCACCGAACAGCGGCCGAGCATTTGCTGAAACACATTCTGCCTGATGATCAGCGCATGGATGTTGCGCACCTGAAGGGTATAATTCTTGACAGTCAAGAGTCCGTACCGCACGATCACATTGCGTCCCTCTCGCGCCACACGGAAGTCGGCAAATCGGATGGCAGCCCATATGACTGTATAAATATCCGAAATGAGGGCCGATATCAGGAAGAAGATAATCATGCCAAGAATGACCAGGGCAGTATTGGTTCTGGAAATAAGATCGGTCACCTGTTCAACGTATGGCATGACCGTCTCAAGCGCCTGATCGACAAATCCCTGCGCGATCTCCACCACAAAAAATACGCCCGCAACCAATATCCAGAAGAGCTTCCACACGCTGGAAGACGTCAGTCCGTAAAGCACAAAATCGCCCATTCCGGCTCTTATCACCCAGTCGGGTTCCTTACTTGACACAGCAGCTTTGCCGTTTTCTGCTTCTTCCGCGCGGCTGTCAAGCTCGGCGCGGTTGAGTATGAATCTGCGTATTTCCTCCGCCTCGGCAAGCGAAAACACTAGATCCATCTCGGCATGATTTTTTTCCTGCGTGTTGGAATATGCTCCTGTGTCCACCTTAAGCCGGCAGGTTCCCACCATTCGTTCAAAGATATTCCGCCCCATGTCAATGGTATTGATCTTCTCAAACGGAATAGCGACACGCTTTTTGATAAATTTTCCAGTCTCATAAACCAGTGTATTTTCCTCGGCGGAAACAAAGGTATAGCGCCATCTGAACACGCATAAAAGCAACATGAGCAGACTCATCAGAAGAAGCACTCCGATTACCGCCAGTATGACAAAACTGTCGGCGGATGTAACCAGACCCGAAGCTCCTTTTACATCTTCAAGGAAATCTTCATCCGATGCGAGGTTGCCCGCTATACTGAACGCAAATGTCACCGATGCAGCGATTATCAAATAGATTAATCCCGCAAACATCTCGAAAATATAGGTGAAATGACACCGTCTTTTCTCAAACATGGCTCAGACCTCCGATCCTTTATCGGAAGCAGCCTGCGTTTGGGCTGCTTTTTTTTCTTCCACTTTCACGTTGACGCGCTTTTGCAGACGTGAGCAGATATCCTCCGCGACTTCAGTACTCAGCTCCTGGATTTCCATCACGTCTCCTGCCGTGTGTATCTGTACGGTGGAAAGTCCGAACGGACGCTGAAGCACACCCTGCGTCACCGCAACATGCTGGATTCTTGAAATGGGTATGACGGTATGTGTGCGGTAAAAAATGCCCTTTTTGATTTCGATGCGGTCGGGAGCTATCATGTAAGCCCACTGAATATACTCAATCGGCGGATAAATGATGATTTGAAGCAGTTGAAACAGCATGATCAGCGCCGCTATAATCCACCCGGCAATGATAATCGCCTCACTGCCCTCATCCATACCTATGGTATAGAAAACAAACACTGCTAACGCCGCCAGGGGTAACGCAACCAAGATAAGCGCAACTATGCGTGAAAATCTCCACTTGGTCTTTGCTCTTTTGTCCACTCTTTGAAACTCCATTTTTATGTCTCCTTTTGGTTTTGGTATTTCAATTATTATTATGATACCCGTTTATCTGAATGTCAATTAAATTTTATGTAAAATAAATGCAGTCTGCTGTTTCTTTTGGCCGCCGGTTATGGTATAATTGACAGGGTGATCAAAAATGCCTACACTGAAATTCATTGTGCCGCAGCAAAACGACGGAATATCTGTCTACAACTTTCTGCGCGCCAAATGCGGGGTTTCCTACCGCCTTATTCACAAACTCAAGCATGTGCCGATGGGCATTACAGCCAACGGACTTCATATACGCACCATAGATCCTCTCAATGGCGGCGACACGGTCATTCTGAATATTCCGGAGGACGAAAACCCAACCCTCCCCGTGGCAATGCCCATAGATATTGTTTACGAGGATGAACATATTGCCGTCATCAACAAGCCGTTCGGCATGCCGGTTCACCCCGCACGTGAACATATTGCCGATACGCTGGCGAATGCGTTCTCGGCGCATCTGCTGGCAAACGGAGAGCCCAATTCCGCTTTCCGCGTCATAAACCGTCTGGACCGCGACACAAGCGGTCTTGTACTGACCGCAAAAAACAGCCACGCGGCGTCACT
>ONYN01000216.1 GCA_900322085.1 uncultured Eubacteriales bacterium
CGACGGAGCCGTTTATCTGATAGCCAAAAAAGATAAATTCTTCACCGCGGTACCGCATGAGCTTGCAGGCAAGCTTATGATGCGCTTCGTAACACAATGCTTTGACGATAGCCAGAACGAACTGGATCGTTCGGCCGCCGCTTGCGCTGCCATATACGGCAGTTTCAGCGCAAGGCTCTTTGCCGATGCGGCAAACAACGCCTATTCTCTCGGACTCACTGAGGAACAGGCGGCCGAATATTTGCAATCGGCAGATTCTTCTCTCTTTCAATACGAAAAAGGAACAGCACATGCCGTTTCCAACAAGGAAATAGAGATTCAGCCTCAGGCCTCAGCCATTGACTATTACCTCCCTACCCGCAGGGAAATGGAAGCATATGCCGCCTTTGGCGCTGACTCAAACGATTATTACTACAGACAGATTGTCAACTTTGTTTACAACAATGCATCTGTTTCGTACGACAATGCCGGTACATTTATGCGTCAGATAGCAGAATGGTGTGCTTGGGATGGAAATTACAAGGCTCTGTTTGACATCATCGGAAACTCCGGAATGAATCTGATTGCCGACAAATTCAATTTTCTCACAAGCATGGTTGCCGAGCTTGCCAACCGCACGCGCAAGCCCTCTTTAAAGGGACACAGACCCGATGAGGTGGACGGCATAAAACCTGTTGTGATTCCCGGAGTACAGGCCGCGTCTGTCAAAGGACAAACTGTCAGAGCTGAACAGAAGATCGGCAGAAACGACCCTTGTCCCTGCGGCAGCGGAAAAAAATACAAAAAATGCTGCGGAAAAAACAAGTAATATTGATACTCTCCGGCTGCTAAAAAAAACGATTGAAGAAAAATAGATTCAATTATTCCATTTTGTCATATTTTGTCATATTCAGCCATTACAAAACGCCCTGTCATTCAGATTCAATCCGAATGACAGGGCGTTTTATGATGGCTGATAGCGCTATGATTTAATTTTCAGACGTCTCTTCGCTTTCGGCGGTTGTAGACGCAGCGTTATAAATCTCTTCGCTGATAGTCTCTTCATAAGTCGTCGCTTCATCCGGACGAGACTGTGAAGATTCCAATGATTCCGCACGGGTGGTGATCATGTCTGATTCCACTCCGGTGGAAATATCAGTGCTGACAGCAGCCTTTTGCTCTGTCTTGTAATAACTCTTGTTCAAAAAACTGATTCCTGTAACAGTGTCCTCTTTGACTGCATATTCAATGATCCAGCTTCCTGTGGTGTAATTGTGTTCCATAATTGAATTACAGCCGTACTGCACAATGTAGTCACAGTCATTAAACCTGAACGATTGCTCTTTGCCGCTATAATATTTTTCAAGATAGCTGCCTATGCTGTACACCCTGCCTCCCACAAAGGTGTACAGATTTTCGGCGGCAAGTATTGAATTGAGCTTATTCTGATCACTTATAACGTCGGAGGCCTTATAAAGCGTGGTTGCGCCGCCATTGACACACAGGTAGTGATCCGTAAGAGAAGCAAGTGTGTCGCCGACAGATATTCCTCTGACCGGTGCGATGCCAAACCCGGAAGAGGTCCATGTCACAGAGAAAATATTGCAGCCAGCCGTCCTGTTATCCTTAAACCACTGCCACCCGTCAATTTTATCTCCGCTTATGCTGCCCGTTATCTGTGAATCAATGGAATAGGGATCGGTGCCGCTTGTTATAGGCTTTACGTCAAGCACTACGCTGCCGCCGACAGAATCCAGCGTTATTCTGACATATCCTTTTTCACTGTATTCCTCTGCGTTCCAGCTGACAGACGAAGGAGCCAGTCTGTCCATGAAGTCTCCCAGCGTGTTCATGTCGGAGGCTATGGACGATACGTCCGCATAGTTGAATGGTTTTTGACCGTTGGATACTTTCAGCTCTTCATCAGATTCCGATTCGCTCTCAGACGCAACAGTCGGAGAGGTTCGGGATGTCATGGTGGTTGTTACGGTGGTTTGCTCGTTCTCTGTCTGGGATGTTGTAGATGTGGTACTCAGCGTATCTTCTGAGGAAATCACGGTTTCCTCCTTTGATTCCTCCGCTTTTTGTGAAGCCACTATCTTTTTATAAGCGCGGTAAAGATTGCCCGAATGGTCAAATCCGGTTTCCACGGGAATATTGATGGGAATTTCGGTAACGGAAAACTCTGAAGTATTGTTAACCTTTGCGCCGGTTTCCGATGTTAACGCTCTGCCGGCATAGCTTGCTGCTCTGCCGGTGATCGAGATAACCGACATGGCTGTAAGCATGGATAAAGCCAGACACATTCCGCCGGCTGAACACATAGTGCGAAACGGCTGCTTTTTTGTATTGCCCTTCATGTTGGATCCGTCTTCCTTTCCGAATTTTTTTATTCTTTATGCGGCCTCGCGCTTTTGACGATGCTATAATGTATCAGTCGTCCGCGCCTTTCATGTGGAAATATACGCCTACCACCTTGGAATTGGCGATTGCGTAATCTATATACCACTGTCCAAGCGTCGAATCGGTATCCACTATGGAATTAAATCCGTAACGGATTATATTTTTGCTGTTGTTTGTGAAGGGATAAGCATCGGGATTTTCCTTGTAATTGTATTCAATCATGGTCGTGGTCTTATAGAGCTTGCCTCCGATATAGGCTTCCTCCGCATTCTTGTAGGCCTTGAGCTTGGCGCTATCGGTCAGCACGTCCTTGACGTCGTACAGAATGTATGTCTTTTCGGGATTTTCGGTCTTATAATAGGCGGCGGAAATGTCCGCGTATGCCGTACCGATTTTAACCCCTCTCGGAAGCGTCAGCCCCATTTTGTTGGAGAACCAGACAACCTCCTTGACACGACATTCTTCCTTCTTGCATTTGGAATAAATGTCCCATTTAGTGACGTCGCTGCCTGAACCGGTTATCTCACCGTCAATGGTGTAATCGGGAGCCTCATAAGGGACTCCGATGACCGCGTAGCTTCCGTCATATGCGATCAACTTGACCTCGACTTCCGAGGTGGCCTTTATGCTGTCCGTATTCCACTCGTAGGAACTGGGATTAACCGCTTTCACGAGCTGTGCGAACGAATCATTTCCACCGGTGATCACTTCAAAGTCGCTGCGTCCGAATACTTCGGGAGAACTGCTCTTGCTGTCCTCGGAGGATGTTGTATCCGAGGGAGCCGCACTGCTGTCGGTGTCTTCATCGTCTTCATCATCGACAATGACAATAATATTGCCGTCGGAATCGACACTGACTACCTGCGCATTATCCTTCTTTGTGGGCTTTGAATCGCCGCTTCCACTGTTAAGGCCGTTGATCGAAAAGAACAGAAGCACAATTACCAGCACAGCTGCCAATGCCGACGCCAGACCGATGATAATACTTTTTGTTTTTGCGTCCATCATCAAAACACACCTTCCCAATCTTATGATCATTCTTGATTTGCATAATATATAATAGAATAAATTGCCCGATTCGTCAATAGAATCAGACAAAAAAAGGGTTACGATTTCGTCACAAAAGGCATGTTTGCATGTGTCATTTCAAATCTGCCGCAGCAATTGTGATTTTTTGCATCTTAAAAAACAAAATATTTTTCTCATTGACGCAACACTATTATAACAGCCAAACATTAAAATTGTGTCGAGATAATGTTAATAATTATGATAATTATGCTTTTTCGCAAGGAAAATATTGCCGGAGCAGGGACTCACGGCGGCGGTAATCGGGCATTACACGGTAAATGAATTCATAAAACGCCGCGCTGTGATCGTGATGCTTTATGTGAGCCAGCTCATGCACCACCACACAATCTATCGCCTCGGACGGGTAAAGCATCAGCAGACAGGAAAAACACAGGCTGTTTTTGCCGCTGCAACTGCCGAAGCGCTTGCGCGCCCGGGTGATCTTAAGGCCGGTGGGTTCAACTCCCATCAGCTTTGCGTAATAAGACACACGGCCGGGCAATTCATTTTTGGCTCTCGCTGTAAGCTCATCCATCAGCGCAGGGGTAATGCTTTGCGCCCGTTCCATTCGCCTGCGGGCTTCGGGCATATGACGGTCTATCCAGTCGGTTTGTCTGCTTACAAAATCGTCTGTCTGCTGTTTTGGCATTTTCAATGGGGCGCGCACGACAACTTCACAGTTGTCGTCGATGCTGAGTGAAATTGTTTTGCGTTTTGACCGTATCAGTTTGTAATCATACATGCAATAGCACCTTTTTGTAATTTACAATTTGTAATAATTATATAAAATATTAGTAATTGGAATATTTTATAATTTTTTTAATCAATAGCGTAACCAAAGGAATCTCGAAAATTTTCATTTTGTACGCATGATAAGCTGTCAGTATTTCAAAAACCAGACATGCCACACGCAAAAGCGACATGATGACACCGGCCGCACCAAATGAAATCAGGCTTCCTCCTTCCGCCGCCTGCGCATACGGCGTGATACATACAGTCGCAAGTGAACAGATGCTTATGGTTGCCGCACAAACCAAAACCTGAATACAGCACAGACGCACAAATTTACTTTTTCTTTCAACTGCTGACGCAATAGCCGGAATGATCCACGCAAACCAGCTCACATAGGGGATGAACGACGCTACAAGCGTCAGACCTCCTGTCAGTGCGGCAGCAATATTTTCATTAAACCCTGCCAGCGTTGATTTTCCGACGCCGGATCCGCCGCTGCTGTGATTGTCCATAAAAACACCACCATTCATTTTTCACATTTTTTAAGTGATTCATCATCATAATCAATTACTTCAATTGATAGACTACCCTGACATTCGTATCAACATTAATGAATGTACCCGAATTGCCGTCTATTATATAGTACAGACGTTTTATGTCCCCATCCTCATAGGTAATGGTAAGCAGGTCATGTCCGTTTTTTCGCATGGTCTTGTATTTTCCCTGCTTGTGAATATGCCAGCCGTCATCCGATTTTACCAAAATGGATGCCTTGCCGCCCGGCTTGAATTCCATGATAATATTGGGCTCTCCGCCGGCGTCGGTGGAAACAATCCATTTGCCGTTGATTTCATTCGACATCATCATTTTCACGGCGAAAAATCCGCACACCAGCAGCACCAGCAGAACGCCTGTTACGCTCCACACCCGGCGGCGCAGAATATAACCCTCGCCGTCATCGTCCGCGCATTTGCGCTTCATAGCGCCGAATTTCTTATAATAACCCCTGTTGAGAATCCCGTTCATAAATCCGGAGGTTCTGGCGTCAAATTGATCGTAAAGCTTCTTGACCCTGCCGGCAATCTGCACCCGAAAAAATTCCTTCGTCTTAAGAACGGCCAAGTCGTACTTCTCCCACATGGATGTAATGACTTTGTCCAGTCCCTCTTCCTCAGGGAAATTGTTCAGCCGCTTCGCCGCTTCGGACATTTCCTTGGAATCCTCACTGCCGATTGACTCCGCCTCTTTGACTGATGAAGCAGTCCACATTTCGACGGCGTCCCCACTGTGGCCCGATTGAGTGACTTCCGGAGAAGCCGCGGATTTCTGGTCCGTTTCACGCTTGTCCTTTTCAAGGCTTGCGTAGCTCTGTGCCAGACGGTACCTTTCGAGATCGGAAATGCCGTCCTTAAAATAGTACTCGGCGAGCAGGTCGTCCTCCTTGTTGTTGATAATGCGGCGGATGCTTGCCGAAAGCTCGCGGTGGTGCTTTTCGCTGTCCTGATCGGCTTGGCTGTCGATCATATCAGAAATATCCACAGGCGCAAAACTCTCGTCCGGAAAATTATCCGCCGGATTCTGCTCTATCACCTCTTCGGGCTGCGAGACAACGGGCTTGTCAAACTTTAGTACAGGTGAAAAAGAGGCGTCCGACAAATCCACGTCGGATACCTCGGTTTCTCTTCGCATAATCGAAATCTGCCTGCGAACTCTGGTCATAGTATCGCCGTCCGGCACCGCCAGTCTGGCGGAAGTGCCGCAATTGGGGCATCTTTCAGAATGTGGATTGATTTCCTGGTTGCATTTGGGACATCTCATGGAAAAATTAACCTCCTGACGCCGCGGTAAATTATTCCACTCTGTTTAATTTCCATACCGTATCACTTACTGTAAATTCCATTTTATCATCTGTAACAAACCTGAGATCGCCGATCATTGTGTCATCGTCAAAATACTCCTCAAGACCTTTCAGCGTCAATCTACATTCTCCGCCGTCCTTTATGGTGTAATCGCCCTCAAACTTTTTGGAGAAAAGAAATGCTTTGATGGTGCATTGGCAGTTTCCCTTGCCGTCGAATTCAAATGTTCCCGGCAGCGACATGTTTTTATAGGGAACGTCGGTGCGCCATTTGCCCTTGATCTTTTTTTGCATATATTTTGCCGTGAGTTCCTCAGGTATTGCCGGTTCGGATGAAACAGGCTCAGAGGAAACGGGTTCCGATGAAACAGGTTCGGAGGAGACGGGTTCAGAAGAAATTTCACTTGAAACTACTTCCGGAACATTTTCGATTTCCGAAGCTTCCCCGTAATAACGATCCTCATCACTGACAATTCCCGAATTTTCGGAAAGATATCCCGACAAAATCACCGAGCAAGCCGCCATGACAATCACCAACGCAACGGCGGCAAAAGCCACTCCTACATATTGAATACAGCCTTCGGAGCTTGTCTTGACACCGGGATTCTGCGTAATCTTTCCGGTTTTTTTGTTGACGTAAACGTATTGAACCTGATTTGGCGCAGCGTCCGGCGATTTTGGGCTTGTTTGTCCGTATTGTGCGGACTGCCGCTGATGGGAGTACTGCCCTTTTGCGGCGCCGGACTCCTTGTGTTTGCCGGTCACTTTTTCTCCGCAGCCGGGACAGAACTTATCCTTATCATCAAGTGTCCGTCCGCATTTTGTGCAATGTATCATTTCATATCATTCCTTGGTCAGATCAATTTCGGCTCCGACTCCGTCCATATCGTTCAACTGTAAAATCCTGCCTGTCACGGTGTAATACATGGCGATATCGTAGTCATTATTGTCCATGGGATTTTTCAATGTCATACTGATGTATTGTTCCCCTTTTTCGTCATTGAGCTTGACGTAGCTCCCGCTCAGACTGACAGGCGTATCGTTGAGCACAAGATTGACATACAGAGCGCCGCTGCCGCTGAATTCCCATGTCGAGGATATCACATCCTGATCGAGCGCGCTGATTTCGTCAATGCCCAAAGCCACCGAGCTGATATCACCCTTCCAGCGTCCGATGATGGGATCGGTAAAGGAATTGACGTAATTCCATATGCAGAATGCGGCGATAACCGCCAGACAAAGAGTACAGAAAACGCCCAATCCCCTGAATCTGCGGCTCTTCAATCTGCGAAGCTCCTTGGGGGTGACGGCAACATACATCTGATTGTCCTTGAGTTCGGGCAGACCTCCGCTGACATGCGCCGTACCTGAAGCGATGCCGTTGAATTCTCTCTGTCTTGTGGTGAAATTCGGGAGAGCGTCCTTTTTGATTGGTTCATTGATGCGCTCCTCGTTTTTTTCGGCGTTACGGGCATTTTTAATTTTGACGGTTGTTTCGTAGCCCATGCTCTTTTTGGTAATTCTGGTGGGATCGGAAACCGGCGCCGGCATATCCGGAATGACAAGATCTTCCTCCGGCATGATAAACGGCGTTTCAGGCTCCGCGGGTTTCTCGGAGGAGAATTCAAGCACGGGTGAAAATTCATCTCCGTCATCTAATGTGGAAATCGAGTCGGGCAGGTCTATCTCCGGCACGCTGAAATCCGGCATGGGAATCGGTTCTTCATCGACGCTTTTGACAGCGCTGCCGTAGGATCCGTAAAAACCGTCGCTCAGATCATCGGGAGATCCCGCCAGCTCGACTGACGAAGCATCGGGGGCAGGCGAACCGGAAAGCGGTATCGGCTCAAATGACTGCGACCCGTTGTCGGAAGCTGTATGGGAAGGACTGTAAATATCTTTCATAACACTCGCTCCATTCTATTGTAGTACTCTAAAACCTGCTTTTACATAGATTATTATACTAAAAAAATACGACAATTGCAATACAACATGTAAAATATAAATGACATTTTTATTATTTTAATTATTTTAACGAAATTATCATCGTTTTCCGATGGTTGGGAATGAATGAACTCCTGTTTTTTTCGCGGACTGGCAAAATATTATTGCTTTTTCTTTTTATTTGGTGTATATTAATGATGAAGGGAAACAGCTTATTTATAGCACGTTTAATTCATTATCAAAAAGGATGTTGCTTATGAAATGTGTAAAATGCGGTTATGAATCACCGTCAGCTTTCAGCGTCTGCCCTGCGTGCGGAACTGTCCAGACCGTCACAGGCTC
>ONYN01000214.1 GCA_900322085.1 uncultured Eubacteriales bacterium
GCTTGGCGCAACTACATCCGTATTTCCCTCCGACGAAATTACAAGGTCATTCCTGAAGGCTCAGGGCAGAGAAGCCGACTGGACTGAATTGAAAGCAGACGACGATGCGCATTACGACGAGATTCTCGAAATCGACCTCAGCGAGCTCGGCCCCATGGCAGCCGCTCCCCATATGCCCGACAACGTTAAAACCATCGACGAGTTGAAGGGACAGAAGATTGATCAGGTGCTCATCGGTTCCTGCACCAATTCCAGCTATCTCGACCTCATGCGTGTGGCTCACATACTCAAGGGCAAGACGGTTCACCCCGATGTAAGCCTCGGCATCGCTCCCGGTTCCAAGCAGGTGTACAACATGCTTGCCGCCAACGGCGCATTGGCAGACATCATCGCGGCAGGCGCGAGAATATTGGAATGTGCCTGCGGTCCCTGCATCGGCATGGGGCAGTCCCCCAACTCCAAGGGCATTTCCCTGCGCACATTCAACCGCAACTTTGAAGGCCGTTCCGGCACCAAGGACGGACAGATTTATCTGGTATCTCCCGAAACCGCCGCGGTTTCCGCCATTGCAGGCGTATTCACCGACGCGAGAGAACTGGGCGATGCTGTGGATATTCCCATGCCTGAGCAGTTCCTTATCAACGACAACATGATCGTATCTCCCGCTCCTGTGGAGGAAATGGACAGTGTTGAGATTCTGCGCGGTCCCAATATCAAGCCGTTCCCGACAAGTGAACCGCTTCCGGAATCCGTTACCGCAAAGACGCTGCTTAAGGTCGGAGACAACATCACCACCGACCATATCATGCCTGCCGGCGCCAAGATTCTCCCCTACCGCTCCAACATTCCCTATCTTTCCAACTTCTGCTTTGCGGTGTGCGACGAGCAGTTCCCCGAACGCTGCCGCGCGGAGGGCAAGGGCATTATTGTCGGCGGCAGCAATTACGGTCAGGGCTCTTCGCGCGAACACGCGGCGCTCGTTCCGCTGTATCTGGGCATCAAGGCCGTCATCGTCAAATCCTTCGCACGCATTCACCTTGCCAACCTTGTCAACGCCGGAATCGTTCCGCTCACATTTGTCAATGAAGCGGACTACGACACAATAGACCAGATGGATGAACTGGAAATTCCCGACATCCGCGAGCTTGTCGGCAAATCGAAAATCACAGTCAACAACAAGACCAAGGGCACTTCCTTCCAGGTGAACTGCCAGATTTCTGAGCGTCAGCGCGACATCATCCTTGCGGGCGGTCTGCTGGATTATACCAGAGAAAGCGTAAAATAAGAATTTCTGTGGGGAGGTTAATACAGATCATGCCGGACAACAAGAAAATCTCAATGTCAGTCGTTCGCCGTCTTCCCCGTTATTACAGATTCTTGCTTGAATTCAAAAACAACGGCATTTACCGCATTTCCTCCAAGGCGCTTGCCGACAAAATGGGGACTTCCGCCTCCCAGATACGTCAGGACCTGAACTGCTTCGGCGGCTTCGGACAACAGGGCTACGGCTATGACGTGCCTAAACTGTTTGATGAAATAAGCGCCATTCTCGGGCTGAGCAATCAATACAAGGCGATTCTGCTCGGCGCGGGCAACCTGGGGCGGGCCATTGTCAACCATGTATTCTTTCAGTCGAGAGGCTTTGAATTGACCGCGATCTTTGACAAAAACCCGCAGCTCATCGGCTCCTGTATCAATGGAATGACGGTGCTCGACGTCAGCGGGTTGGAAGACTTCTGCCGTCAAAACACCGTCGATACAGCGATCCTTTGCCTGCCGAAGGAAAGCGCGGAGCAGATCGTTGATATTCTGTACCGGAGCGGCATACGCAGCTTCTGGAATTTCAGCCACCTTGACCTCTCCATGAAGTACAGCGACGTTATCACCGAAAACGTTCACCTCAACGACAGCCTTATGACTCTCTGCTGCTGCATCACCGCGGCAAGGGAGGAAAGCGCGCTTCCTTCGGACCGTCCGGAAAAAACGGAAGCGTCCCATTCAAGCAAATCTTAATACAGATCAC
>ONYN01000213.1 GCA_900322085.1 uncultured Eubacteriales bacterium
ACGCCGATGGCCTCACGCACATAGCGGGAGATGGAATCCTTGGCTCTGCCGTTGCCGTGACGGTCGGGTATCTCCACTATCAGCGGACGCACGGTGTTGAGCTTCAGGTCATACACCAGGTCCGGACAGAGCGAAACCAGACGCTCGGTCATCAGGATAATTCCCACCGATTCGTCAGCCATGGCGCTTCTGAGCGCCTGCTCCACCTCGTAATCCTCATGCACGACCGTGCCTTCAATCCCCGCAAGCCGCAAACCTGTGGCGGTGTCGATATTGTCGCTTATCAGATAAAATTTCAAAGGAAACTCAGTCCTTTCGCAATGGTTGCTTTGAAGTAACCGTCAGATCTTGTTGAGGATCATGATGGCGATAACCAGACCGTAAAGGGCGATGGATTCACCCAGAGCAACAAAGATAAGCGCTTTACCGAATGCCTTGGGGTCTTCGCTTGTAGCGCCGATAGCCGCGGGAGCCGCTGACGCAACGGCGATACCGCCGCCGATGCCGCTGATGCTGGTGGAAAGTGCGGCTGCAAGCAGGCCAAGGCCAAGTGCCAGACCGGTATTCTCCGCGGCTGCCGCAGTTGTCTCTGTCTCGGCAGTCTCTCCGACTGTCTCATCAGCAGCCGTTGTGGTAACGGGCGCGGTTGCAGCATCGTTCTCTCCGGCAGCCATCGCTGTCATTGCGCCGAAAACGCACACGGAAAATACGAGTGCCACAGCCACAAAATTGACTCTGAGGGCCTTTGCGCCGCTGCCGCTCTTTTTGAAAAATCTTACAGCGATATAAGCCGCCGCGAATACTGCGATAACAGGAATGGAATAAATAAGTACGTTCATCATTTTGGTTTCCTCCGTTAATTATAAGAATGAATTTTATTGTAACCCCGCAAAAGCGCGGGTGTTAGAGTGTTAAAGTGTTGAAGGAATTATTTCCTGAGTTCCTCCGCAACGGTGGCAGCCGACTTGAAGGGTCTGCCCTCACCCGTGAAGAAGCGGCTGAACATCTCATAGAATTCCAGACGGAGCGCCTGGATTCCGACCAGCAGGCCTTCCAGGGCCATGATGATGATATTGCCCAGAATCACTGTGACCCAGTAACCGAAGCCGCTCATCATTCCGGCAAGGGTGAATACCACCGTCATCATGCCGGCATGCACCAGAATAAACGCGCCGACTCTCAGAAAGCTCACTGTATTCGATACATAGGAAAGCACCACTTCCAGCATTTCAAAGACATTCTGCATGAGAAAATCACCGATATTTTCGGGGAGCCAGTCCTTCTTGCCCGCGATCAGCTCGCTGAGCGGTTCATTGAGGAATATCAGGACGGCCGGGATGACAATCAGACACACCACATAAGCCGGAGTGAGCAGTGGAATATGCAGGAACATCTGCCCCAGTATGCCGAATATCGTGCCTCCGTAGAAAAGGAAACCGGCGACACCGTTCTGACTGAACAGCGCGTTGCCGTATTTGTGCTGTTTGCATTTGGTATAGATATTGAGCAGTATTGCCACCAGCACCAGCACCACGCCGATCCCTATGGCGGCGTAGATCAGCTCTGTGCTGAGTTCGTTGACATCCAGCAGCTTGCCCTCCATGAGGGGAACGCCGGTCTTGTCATGCACCCAGCCCCAGAAGGGATTGAGCAGATCCTCAAAGCCGAACACCGAACCGAACAGCACGCCGAATATGGCGGACGATATACCGCACATGGCAATGCACTTGCCCAGCTCCATTTTTTTCATCTTCCACATGAAGATCCATGTGATGAGCGACAGGCAGAGTCCCTGCCCCACATCGGCAAACATGATGCCAAACAGTATGAAGTATGTGATGGCCACAAATGGCGTCGGGTCCATCTCGTCGTAATTCGGAAGTCCGTACATCTTGACGAAGAACTCAAAGGGCTTGAAAATCCCCGCGTTTTTGAGCTTGACGGGAGGCGTCTGGGTGGGTTCGTCGCTGGCGTTCTCGAATTTGTATTCTATGCCGCCCAGCTTTTCCAGCCGCTTGGCAAAATCCTTCTCGTTTTCGGCAGGAACCCAGCCCGCCAGAAAGAATATCCTGCTGTGCTGATATTTGGCGGTGTAGCGCCTTAAGTCAAAGTTGTTCTTGTGGCGTTCGAGATAATTGAGCACCTTGCCGCAGCGCGACTCTTCCTCGCCCCAGAAGTCGTCCATCTTCTTTTTGACGTCGGCAAGTCTCTGATTAAGCCCTTCCAACTGTCCCGAGAGGGTATTGTATGCTTCCTCGGGAGTACCGACAGCATCCGGAATCTTCAGACGTTCCCAGTAGAGACTCTGGAAGATCCTGTCCACCTCGTGAATGTTGTCGATCGGCGCCATATACACGCCCCAGACATATTTGTCGTCACTGGTGCAGGGAAACGTCACGATATAGGGATTGTCGCTGTAGAGACTGAGCTTTTCGTAGCTCTCCTTGGGCAATCTTCCGAAACGCACCTTAATGAATTCGCACTTGAATATCTCATCGAGCTTCATGTCGAAGCCCTGAAAGTGCTTAAACTGCTCCATGGAGTGTGTCACGCTCTCGATTTCCTGCGTCAGGTTGAATTTCTCCTCCTGATACTCGGCCAATTGGGAGGCTGTGCTCTCCACATAATCCTTTATCTCGTCCCAGTTCATCAGCAGGTCGGAATCTTCCACCGGCGCGACATTCAGCCTTGCCAGCTTGACCGCGTCGCCAAGCTTGTTGAGATAGAAGGTATAGGGGTTTTCGTCATTGAGCGAAACAAACTCGGATTTGTCCTTGAAAAAGCTCATTGCCTGGTCAAGGTGGAAGTTTTCCGAGGAACAGCAGGTGTCAAGAACGGCATCGAGCTGATCAATGCTTCCGATAATACTCAGAAGCTTCATTTTCATTACAGCCATGTCTATACTCCTTCATTATTCTCTGTCCTATTTTATGTTAAACTAAGAAATAGTGATCATTGACGCTATTTCGTCGGGTGATACTCTGTATCGCACGCCTTCTATAATGGTCACGATATCACGCCGCTCTATTCCCGACAGCAGCAAATAGGAAAACACCGCAACAGTCGGATCCGTGGAGAATCGCATCAGATGACGCACACGCTTGTAGCTGATACTGTTGACCACCTGATCAATGTACTCCTCGTCAATTTCGCCAAGCTCCTTGCCGTAGAAGGTCTCAGAGCGGAATATTGCCAGCACTTCTTCGGCGCTTTCAGCGCGGAGCATCTTGTCAAAGGTGCGTTTTGAAATCTTGTAATTGAAGTCAAACACCAGTGAACGGGCAAGATCCTCTCCGCACGCGCCATAGTACTTCTTGAAGCGGTAAATATTCAAGAAGCTGTTAAGTTCGCTGCGGGTACCCAGCAATCCGAGAAGGTCTTCCCTTGCGCTGCCGTGGAAATGCTTTTCGATGACCGATTCGGCATAATTGAACAGGTGGGAATAAAGCGCATGCTCGATCATGGTATAATCGAAGGCTCCGCTTTCGTCCACCGAAACGCTGCGCAGAATCTTGTAAAAAACCGTTCCGCTCATCGTCCGCAGAAACTCTTCGTAATCCTTGGCCTGCGCCATTCTGATCGGGTCAAGGCCGTCACGCTTGACAAAGTAGGTCGGCATGGCGAATACATATTCGCTCGCACGACCGGCGGAGAGCAGTCGCAGGAATTTAAGTATTTCCCTGATCTGCACAATGTACACCATGAATGTGCGCATGTATTCCCCCGCGTCAACGCGGTATTTGGAAAGTGCCGCGAGCTGACTCTGCAAAAGCTCGTCAAGCGCCGCCTCCAGTTGTCCCCGGTGTACGTTGGAATCGTCGATATTCCTCAGCGCATAGGCGTAATGCGTATTGTTTTTGAGATATGCCGCCACTTCGGTGACTGTCTGGCAGTTCAGCAGTTCGCTGATATTCTGTCCGGTCAGCCGCTTGCCGAACATGGCGCGGCTTTTGGTGAGCAGCACATTGGAGGCCTGTGACATTATTTATCATCTCCCGTGGCTCCGGCGACGATGCTCGCCA
>ONYN01000211.1 GCA_900322085.1 uncultured Eubacteriales bacterium
ATATCTTCGCTTTTGTATAAAATCCATTTATCAAGGGATAATAAGAACAGAAAGGGGGCGTTTGACATGTCGAATTACAGCAACAACCAACAGAGTCAGCCTAAGAAGAGCAAGAGAAACAATATTGATTCACAGCAAAACCAGAGTTCCAAGAATTTAAACAAAACCAATAACTGCTCAGACTGTACTGATATGAAACAGCAGAAGAATTCGCAGGATTGCTGCAACTGAATTATATAATGATGTTTTGATTATATTGGTATAGTTCCGCTCTGTTTTGGAGAATGAGCAAATCATCATATTCTTATCAGCACGTAACACTTTTTGACTAAAAAATGTTACGTGCTGAATGATTATTCAGCCAAATTCACTTCGCTGTTGTCATCTGTTACGGCTGTACAAAAAGAGAACAGCTCTCTTAACCGTTCAATTTCACCGTTTAAATAAAGATATCCAAACAGTGCTTCAAGCCCTGTTGCAATATGATAAGCAGCTGATGATTTTCGAGGTGAATGTGATGTATGATGATTTCTTCCTCTGCGGAAAACCCCCTCTTCTTCAATGGTCAAATGAGGCATAATCCGCTTCATATATTCAGCCTGCGCTTCGCATCTTACCATGGCAACGGCACGGCTGTGCTGATCTGCCGCATGTGCGTTGCTGAGAGAGGCAAGATATTCTCTTACCAGCAATCCAAAAACGCCGTCTCCTACAAAGGCGAGTACATCGCTCCCGCATTGCTTCGGATTACATTCGAGCCCAAGAAGACTATTGCAATTATCCCGCTCCATCATAATTTAAGCCCTCTTGAAAGACGTGCTTCCGCGTAGTCGATAAACTGAACCGCGGTTCTCGGTGAACGTCCGCCCTTAGTAATGGCCCATTGCTCGGCTGCCATTTCAAGCTCTTTGCGGTCAATGTCAAAGCATCGTTCATCAGCAAGTGCGTGAATAATTCTGTAATAATTCTTTCTGTCAGGCGCAAGGAAGGTCACCTGAACGCCAAAACGATCTGAAAGGGACAGGGATTCCTGAATTGTATCTGCCAGATGAAGCTCGTCACCTTTTCGTGCAGACATGGTTTCATTGAGTATATGTCTGCGGTTGGTAGTGGCATAAATCAGCGCGTTGCCTGGGCGGGAGGCAATTCCGCCTTCAAGCACGCCTTTAAGTGCGGCATAATTCTCGTCTCCCGCCTGAAATGAGAGATCATCTATAAAAATAATGAATTTGAGCGGCAGTCCGGCGATTTCCTGCACAATATCGGGATATTCATTAAGATACATCTTGGGTAGTTCGATCAGACGAAGTCCCCTGTCACAATACTCGTTTAGCAGTGCTTTTACGGTTGACGATTTGCCTGTACCTCTGTCTCCGTACAGCAGGCAGTTGTTAGCCGGAAGTCCGTCGAGAAACGCAATGGTATTGTCCACTACCGGCTGACGAATTTGCTCATAGCCTTTCAGCGAATCCAGTCTTATCAGATCCGGATTGGGAATAGGTATGCATTTGCCCTTGCGTCTGACAAAAGCAATGTATTTTGCGTATTCTCCGCATCCGTTTGCCATGTGAAACCGAACGATGCCCTCCGTGGTAATTTCGGTGGTTCCACATTCCCACGCGGGAAGAATGGCAAGCGGATCCTCTCCGAATTCCTTCCTGCGAGGATATGCGTTAATGATATCCTCCGGAGTAAGCATGGAAAGCTCACGCAGGGTATCGAGATCTCTGCGCACAGCTTCCATCGTTTTTCCGGACGACCATGCTTCAGAGCTGTCGCAATCCACAGCCTCTCCGCCGGCGGCGGCCCTGGTAAATACATTGTCATCGTACACAACCTTGTTGTAAATGGCATCGCTCAGCGATTCGGCGCGACTTTCTTCACTGCTCAGAGCGGCAAAGAATTGTCCCCATCTCAAGGCAAATTCATCTGGCGCTTTATCCATTGAATTAAGCAGCTTCCTCAAGCTGGCAATCAGTTCGGTATTCAGCAATCCGTGGTATATTGACAGTGCCGACAGTTTTATCTTTAACATAAAAACAGAATTCATAATATTGCACTTCTTTCGTAAATAATCGGCTGAGATAATTTTACTCTTTTATGTCTTCAAAGTCAATGGTTATAAAGAGATGTTGCAATGAGCGTGTAAATTTTTAATAAATTTCGTCAAACCTATTGGCAATCCGACAAAAATATGATATCATAAATTGTTGTATATTACACTGTTAGGAGCGAATACCATTATGACGACATTTAACATGGTCCATACATCAGATCTGCACCTCGGTTCGCTCTTTTCTTCCACACCGGAGGTTGCGGAACAACTGAAAAAGGAACAGACAGATACATTAAAGCAGATACTTGATCTCTGCACTGAAAATAAAGCTGATGCTCTGCTGATTGCGGGCGATATGTTTGACAGCATGAAGGTGGAAAGTGCTTATCTTGATGAGATTAAGCGTATTATCAGCCACTATACCGTGCGTGTATTCATTACTCCGGGTCTGCATGATCCGGCTACTCCGGATTCCTGCTACAACACTGAATGGCCTCAGAATGTACATATATTTCGCGGCGGCATGGAAAAGGTCGAAATTCCCGAAAAAAATACCTGCGTATGGGGCGCCGGATTTACACGCACTCACTGTGAGGAATCGCTGCTGAAGGATTTTACGCCTGTCAGCAGCAGGATCAATGTACTCATGCTTTACGGTGAGCTGGTCGATGATCATCATTCCGACAGTCATTGCAATCCGATTCCGATAGAAGATGTAGTCAATTGCGGCGCGGATTATGTTGCTTTGGGACATTCTCATACATATGAGCATTACGACAACAACGAGATGATTTTCTGCTATTCCGGCACTCCGTCGGGACGGGGATTTGACGAAACGGGGGAGAAGGGGGTTCTTTGCGGATACGCAGCAAAGGGATTTGCCCGAATGACTTTTTCAGCTCTTGACGGACGTGTATATTCCCATGAGAAAATCGACGTAAGCGGGTGCGAAGATTCCTCTCAGTTTGCTGACCGCATTATTTCAGTGCTGCGCGACCGCTATGGTGAAAAGTTTTCCTATAACCTTTATGATATTTATCTTATCGGAACGCCTGCTTCCGGCGTGATTCCTTCGCTTTCCGAAATAAACGTTCTGCTTGGTGAATCGTCTGTCTTTTACGCGAGACTGACCGATGTTACTTCTCCAACCGTTGACTTTGAGCTTTTGATGAATGACGGAACGCTCAAAGGCGCGTTTGTAAGAAAGCTGTTTGAAAAAAAGCAGTCGGACAGCCGTGGCGAGTATAAATACATGCGTGCGCTGCTTTATGGACTCAGCGCGTTTGAGGGGGACGTGAACATAGATGAAGATTATTGAAATCAACATTAAATGCTTCGGCAAGCTGAAAGACTTTGTTCTCAAGCCTGCCGACGGTATAAATATCATTTACGGCAAAAATGAGGCTGGCAAATCAACAGTGATGGCTTTTATAAAGGCTATGTTTTACGGACTTGATTCAGGCGTCAAGCGCATGCAGTATGAACCGTGGGACGGCGGTCAGCCGTCCGGTTCCATTGAGTTTGAATATGACGGGAGTGTGTATTTTCTCAACAGGACATTTGGCAGTGCAAAGGGATATGACAAAATTTCCCTTTTTGACAAGACCAACGGAGAAACCGTTCCGCTTTCTCCCGGACAGGAGCCTGGAGCGCTGATGCTTGGCATCAATATTAAATCATTCGTCAACTCAGCGTTTATCGGACAAGCCGGAATTCCGGTAGAAGGAGACAATTACGAGATCGTTTCCAAACTGGTCAATCTCACTTCGGCAGGAGACGAGCATATATCAAAAAAGGAAATTGATAAAAGACTCAACAATGC
>ONYN01000220.1 GCA_900322085.1 uncultured Eubacteriales bacterium
ACTCGTGAAGTGCTCTCATTGCGGCGAGTACAAGAGACCTCACCGCATTTGCAGTAACTGCGGCTATTACAAGGGTCGTGAAGTTATAAAAATGGGCGAAGGCGAGTAATTTTCTTCTGACTTTGCAATCTGAAAGAAGCGGCTGAAATATCAATGTCGGTTTTTCCGACAGATAGCAGCCGCTTTTTTATTTGCAGCATTTACAAATCCGCCGAAGGGAGTCAAAAAAATATGTCCGTCACCGTCAGCAGCACACAACCCGGCAGCATTGCCCGCAGACACGGTATTGAGTGCGGAGACAAGATATTATCCATAAACGGCAGCGAGATTAACGATATATTGGATTATCGCTTTTACGAGACCGACCGCAGGCTCAGGATCATGCTGCAAAAGACCGACGGACGCACCTGTGAGATATCGGTGAGCAAGGGGCAGTATGATTCGCTGGGAATAGAGTGCGGAACCTATCTGATGGACAAGCAGCACTCCTGCCGCAACAAATGCGTGTTCTGCTTTATTGACCAGCTTCCGCGAGGCATGCGCCAATCGCTTTATTTCAAGGACGACGACGACCGGCTCTCGTTCCTCTTCGGCAATTACATTACGCTTACCAACATCGACGAACGCGAGATCGACAGGATCATCAAAATGAGGATATCTCCGGTGAATATCTCGGTTCACACTACCAATCCGGAGCTTCGGGTCAGAATGATGAAAAATCCCCGCGCGGGGGAAGTGCTGCGCTTCATCAGGCGGCTTGCCGAGGGGGGGATATCCCTCAATTGCCAGATAGTGCTTTGCCCCGAATGGAATGACGGCGCCGAGCTTGATCGGTCGCTGTGCGATCTGACGGAACTCTGTCCGGCGGTGCAAAGCGTGGCGGTCGTGCCGGTGGGTCTAACCAGACATCGCGAAGGCCTTGAAAAACTGCGCATGTTCACGCCGGAAGAGTGCGCGGCGGTGATTGATCAGATAGAGCGGTTCGGAGATATGTGCGTCGAAAAATTCGGCAGCAGAATCGTTTATCCGTCCGATGAATTCTATCTGAACGCGGGCCGTGAGATACACGGCGAAGAATTCTATGAGGACTACGCACAGCTCGAAAACGGCGTGGGTATGGTGTCGCTGCTTCAGAGTGAATTCGAGGCGGCGGTGGAGAACGAGGAAGGCGACGGCAGGCCTTACAGCGCGTCAATCGCCTGCGGAATAAGTATTGCGCCGATTTTGAAAGATTTACTTGACCGGGCGGGGAAAAAATGGCATAATGCTAAGTGGAAGGTTTATCCGATCGTGAATCACTTTTTCGGTGAAAGAATAACCGTATCCGGACTTATCACGGGGCAGGATCTTGTGGAGCAGCTCAGGGACAGGGAGCTTGGCGGCATGCTGATGATTTCCTCTTCCATGCTCGACAGTACGGGAAAGGTGTTTCTCGACGATATGACGGTGGACGATGTGCAGAATGCCCTGCGTGTGCCTGTCGCGGTCATAGGGAATGACGGCTGGGAATTGCTTGACGCACTGCTGGGACGGTGTGAGGAAGTGTGAGAAAGGAAGAACGATAAAAAATGTCAAAACCGATAGTTGCAGTCGTGGGTCGCCCGAATGTGGGCAAATCCACCCTGTTCAATAAGCTCGTGGGACGCAGGCTTTCGATCGTGGAGGACACACCGGGCGTCACGCGGGACAGAATCTACGGCGACAGCGAGTGGCGCAGCCGTAAATTCATGCTGATAGACACAGGCGGCATTGAGCCGGCGTCGGATGATGTGATCCTGTCGCAGATGCGCAGTCAGGCACAGCTCGCCATTGATGCGGCGGACGTGATCGTGATGGTGACGGATATGCGTTCCGGCGTGGTCGCCACCGATATGGAGGTGGCCGCCATGCTGCAAAAAAGCGGCAGACCGATTGTGCTTTGCGTCAACAAATGCGACTCCGTGGGAAATCCGCCGGCGGAATTCTATGAATTTTACAACCTCGGTCTGGGGGAGCCTTATCCCGTTTCGGCCGTACACGGTCATGGCACGGGCGATCTGCTCGACGCGGTATTTGCGTATTTCCCCGAGGAACAGAGCGAGGAGCAGGACGACGAATACATCAAGGTCGCCATCATCGGCAAACCGAACGCGGGAAAATCCTCGCTGGTCAATAAGGTTGCCGGTGAGGAAAGAGTGATCGTCTCCGACATTGCCGGAACCACCCGCGACGCCATTGACACGATCGTGGAAAACGACAAGGGCAAATTCCTGTTCATTGACACGGCGGGCATACGCCGCAAGAGCCGGATCAAGGACAATGTAGAAAGATACAGCATTATCCGCGCCGAAGCCGCCGTTGACCGCGCCGACGTCTGCGTTATCATGATAGACGCGACCGAGGGCTTTACCGAGCAGGATTCCAAAGTCGCCGGCATAGCCCATGAAAAGGGCAAGGGCTGCATCATCGCTGTCAACAAGTGGGACGCGGTAGAAAAAGACGGCGGCACCATGAATACCTTCCGCAAAAAGCTCGAAAACGACTTTTCGTTCATGTCCTACGCGCCGTTTATTTTCATCTCGGCCAAGACCGGACAGCGTATAGACCGTCTGTTTGAGCTGATCAAGTATGTTTCCAATCAGAATTCCACCCGGATTTCAACCGGTATGCTCAACGACGTGCTTGCCGACGCGACAGCCAGAGTCCAGCCGCCGTCCGACAAGGGCAAGCGGCTCAAGATTTACTATATCACTCAGCCGTCCACCAAGCCGCCCACATTTGTCTGCTTCGTGAACAACGCCGACCTTTTCCACTTTTCGTATCAGCGATATCTGGAAAACAAGATTCGCGAGACATTCGGTCTGGAAGGCACCCCTGTACGGTTCATCATTCGCGAACGCGGCGATTCAAAAAAGAAATAACTCAGTTTGTCATTCCCCAAAATCATATGTTGCGGAGGTTAAAACAATGTATCTTTTATCCACATACGGACTGCCGGTTCTGATTTCGGCAGCGATAGCTTATCTGCTCGGGAGCATCAGCTTTGCCATTCCGGTGACCCGGCTGTTTACCGGCAAGGACATTCGCTCGATGGGCAGCGGAAACGCGGGATTTACCAATGTGCTTCGCTGCGTCAGCGTTCCGGCGGCGGTGATTACCTTTATCGGAGATTTTGCCAAGGGCATCTGCTCGGTATTTATCGGCGAGATGGTGTTCCATCTGATGTGCAGCTCGGTGCCGGATATTGAACAGGTGGCCAAGGTCGGCGCGGGCGTCGCCGGACTGTTTGCGCTGCTGGGACATCTCTTCCCGCTGTATTTCGGCTTCAAGGGCGGCAAGGGCGTGCTGATCAGCGCCGGAATTCTCTGCGCTCTTGACTGGCGCTGCTTCCTGGTGCTGCTGATCATATTCCTTATCGCGCTGGCCATTTCCAAGACCATTTCCATTTGTTCGCTGACCGTTGCGTTTTTTTACCCGATTGTCACCCTGCTGATCAATTTGCTGATCTACAAATCCAGCGCGTGGATAGCCATGACCATCATCGCGCTTTGCTTCTCGGTGGTAGTCACATACATGCACCGCTCAAATATCCAGCGGATTCTTGACGGAACCGAGCCAAAGACCATTGCCAAAAAGAAGTCGGATCACCCGAATCCGACAGACTCCGACGTCGTGGAGGGTGATAATGAGAATAGCGAAACAACCGGAGCGGACGGCGGCGAAGCCGGCACTTCGGATAATGCTTGAGGGAGGCAATATTATGAAAAAAATAGCAGTTATGGGCTCCGGAGGCTGGGGAACCGCCATGGCGATTTCCGCGGTCTCCACAGGAAATGACGTGACCGTGTGGTCGGCTTTTCCGGAGGAAATCGAACGCATTGTGAGCAGCGGCGAAAATCCGCTTCTTCCCGGCATTAAAATGCCGGCGGAGCTGCAATTCACCTCCGATATCAGCGTGGTGAAGCAGGCGGATATTATTATCACCGCGGTTCCGTCCTTTGCCGTTGCGGGTGTCGCTCAGAAAATTGCCGAGACGGGTATTCCCGCGTCAACCGTCATTGTCAATATCAGCAAGGGATTCGACCCCAAGACCTGCAACAGGCTTTCGCTGAGCATACAACAGGCGCTTCCGAACAATAAGGTGGCGGTACTTTCCGGACCGTCTCACGCCGAAGAGGTGGCCAGATTCATTCCCACCGCGCTGGTGGCCGCGTCGGATGACAGAGAAACGGCGCTTATGCTTCAGGAGTGCTTTACCACTCCCAAGCTCAGAGTCTACACCAACAGGGACGTAGTCGGCGTTGAACTCGGCGGTGCCATCAAGAACGTCATTGCGCTGGCGGCGGGCATTACCGACGGGCTTAAGCTCGGAGACAATTCAAAGGCGGCCCTTATGACCAGAGGTCTCAGCGAAATAGGCAGACTCGGCAAGGCAATGGGCGGCAACGAAAAAACATTCGCCGGCCTGACAGGAATAGGCGACCTGATCGTCACCTGTACCAGCATGCACAGCCGCAACCGCCGCGCCGGCATTCTCATCGGCGAAGGCGTTCCGGTGGACGAGGCTATCAGGAAAATCGGCACGGTGGAAGGCTATCACGCCGCGAAGCTTGCGCACGAGCTGAGAAGCCGCTACGATGTGGACATGCCGATCATGGACGCCTGCTACAAGGTATGCTATGAATGCGCCGATCCGGCGGAGGAAGTCAGAGCGCTTATGACAAGACCCAGTCGCCACGAGGACGACGACACATGGCTTGACTAAAAGCGCACGGCGGAGATTAATGGAGAAAGCGCTTTGCGCTTTGAATAGTAAGAGGTGCTTTGAGCATATATGGATTACAAGGGCTTGATACTTGATATTGACGGTACGCTTTACAATTCCAGTAAGCGCATTACCGAGGCGACCAGAGAGGCGATATTTCGGGCCAGAGAAGCGGGCAAGATCATTGCGATTGCTTCGGGCAGACCCATCCCGGGCATTGCGGACGTATGCCGTACGCTGGAATTTGCCGAAAAGGGCGGATACATCATGGGATACAACGGCGGAAGGATCATTGATGTGATGAAGGGTGAGCCTATCTGCGAAGTCACACTTCCCGATGGGATTGTCGCGGAAATCGCCGCTCTGGCGGCGGAATATGACGCTCCCGTAGTGGGACATGCTCCCGACTCGCTCGTCACAGAAACCCCCGAAGACGAAATCATCAATCTGGAAGCAAGACTCAATCATATGCGTGTGGAAAAGATTGAATCTCTCGCGGATTACACCGAACACCGTCTTTACAAGTGCATCATCACCGGAAGCGCGGAAAAGCTCGCAGAGCTGGAAAAAATCGCGGCGAAGCGTTTTGAGGGAAGGCTCAGTGTCTATCGCTCGGAACCGTATTTTCTGGAGATTCTTCCGCTTGGCATAGACAAGGCGCATGCCATCGACGTTCTTGCCAATCACCTGGGCATGACAAAGGACGATTTCATCGCCTGCGGAGACGGATTCAACGACCTGACCATGATTCGGCACGCCGGATTGGGCGTTGCGATGGCTAACGCGCAGAAGGCGGTCAAGCAGTGTGCCGATTACATTACAGGTTCCTGCGACGACGACGGACTGGTTCCGGTAATCGAAAAATTCCTTATTGCGTAAAATCAAATTGTTTTACTTATCAAAAAGCAGCTTTGGCTCCATCCAACGCTGCTTTTGTTTAATTTTAATAAAATCTTAATTGCAATTAGATAATTAATGGTGTATCATATTCCTATCACAGGTCAATGATGTGGAGGTGAAAGGTGTGGAAATGAAGGAAGCGATTGTGGCGCGGCGTTCGGTCAGAAGCTATACCGGCGAGCCTTTGTCGCCGTCTCTGATTGACGAACTGGCGGAATTTATTTCCGGGATAAAGCCGCTGCATGACAATATTCCCGTGGATATAGAACTGTATGAAGCAGAGGATTTTCACAGGGATTTTGCCCGGTCAGCTATGTATCGCGGTACCGATTTTGTTGTGCTGCGTTCTGCGAGAAATTCGCAGGGATATGGGCAGAATGTCGGTTTTATCGGCGAGATGATAGCCTTGTGGCTTACTCACAAGGGAATCGCAAGCTGCTGGGGAGGGTTGGCAAAGCAAAAGACTGCTCCCTCGAGAGGTCAGCTTCCCTATATGATTGCCATTGAATTCGGCAGGGGCAACAATGCGCCGTTCCGCAGACTCCCGGAAGAAGCTCCGCGTAAAAAACTGCATGAAATTCTGCTCAATGAAATAAGCCGTCCGGAATATTTAAGCATTATTGAAGCGGGCAGGCTGGCCCCTTCCGCCATGAATCTCCAGCCGGTCAGGTATTATACGCGTGATGACGGCATTTACATCTGCCGCAAATCCATGCCGCTGAAAAATGCGTTGATAGGCGATATGCAGCAGATCGACGTCGGCATAGCAATGGCAAATATGTATGTCGCGTGCGATGGCGACTGCGTTTTTGTGCGGCAGAGCGCTCCTCCGGAGCTGCCTGACGACTGTATCTACGAATATACCATGCGCCTGAATTGATCGGCGTGTCTGATTTTGGGTCCGTAAATAAATGCATCTGCATTATTTATATTTTCATCATTTTTATTTTTGCCGGGAGGTAATTGACTTATGGCTAAACGCAGAGTCGGTATTTTGACAAGCGGCGGAGACTGTCCCGGTCTCAACGCTGCCATCAGAGGTGTGGCATATGCCTCGTTCAACCTTATGGATGTGGAATTCATCGGTATTAACGACGGTTACAAGGGACTGATTGACGGCACCTATCACATAATGAAGCCTGACGATTTCACAGGCTTGCTCACGCTTGGCGGCACCATTCTGGGTACAAGCCGTCAGCCTTACCGCAACATGCGCGTCATCGAGCAGGACAATGTCGACAAGGTCGCCGCAATGAAGAAAAATTACAGGGATATGAAGCTTGACTGTCTCGTCACGCTCGGCGGCAACGGAACACACAAGACCGCCAATCTCCTGAGCGAAGAGGGCTTGAATGTCATCGGTCTGCCTAAAACCATTGACAACGACATCTACGGCACGGATGTTACATTCGGTTTCCACAGCGCGGTGGATATCGCCACCGATGTAGTCGACAGGATTCACACCACCGCCAACAGCCACGGCAGAGTCATGGTCATCGAAATCATGGGCAACAAGGCCGGTTGGCTCACACTTTACGCCGGAATTGGCGGCGGTGCGGACGTAATCCTTCTTCCCGAGATTCCCTACGATATTGACAAGGTGATCGAAACAGTGGAAAAGCGCACCGAGAAAAAGAGAAAATTCAGCATTATCTGCGTTGCCGAAGGCGCCATTGATCTCGAGGAATCGGTGATGAAAAAGAAAAAACGCATCGAAAAGCGTGCGGCCGAAAATTACACATCCGTCAGCTACCGTGTTGCCGATCAGATTCAGAAGGCGACAGGCATGGAAGCCCGCGTTGTCGTTCCGGGACATTATCAGAGAGGCGGTTCTCCCTCCGCTTATGACAGAGTGCTTGCCACCCAGTTCGGAGCGTATGCCGCAAGTCTTATCAAAGAAGAAAATTACGGCAATACAGTCGCCATGATTGACGGCAAGGTGGGCCACAATCCCCTTTCAGAGGTGGCCGGCAAGACGAAATTTGTTCCGGTTGACAGCGAAATTATCAAAACCGCCAAGATGACAGGCGCCAGCTTCGGCGACTGATTGTTTGCTAACGTGTCGCTTTTGTCACAAATTGGCCGGGTGAAATTCGACAAAATATACAATTATTTTACGACTGTTTCTCACAAATGAGAATAGCGCTGAATAATTTTTATTAATAAGCAATCTGATTTTAAAAATCTCAGCATTACTGACAAAAAAGAATTCTCTCAAATAAATTATTTTTAAGAAAATTGCTAAAAATGCTTGCATTTTAGCATATAATTTGTTATGATATAAATGTAACCATTTCGTTATTAGGTAATACGGGTTATTATTAATTTAGGAGTTGAAGCAAAATGAGCAATGAAACCAACATCTCATCGGGAGGAAATCTGGCACAGCACCTTTTTTACGAGGGTAAAAACGTGCGCGCTTACGAATATCTCGGTGCACACCGTCAGAGCGATGGCTCGGTAGTTTTCCGCACATGGGCTCCCAATGCCAAGTCTATCTCTGTCGTGGGTGATTTCAACGACTGGAATCCCCAGGCCAATTATATGTACAAGTGCAACAGCGGCGGTGTTTGGGAATGTGAAATTCAGGGTGTAGGCGACTTCTGCGTTTACAAGTACTGTGTGGAATCCAACTGGAACACAATGACACAGAAGAGCGATCCCTACGGCTATCATTTTGAAACACGTCCGTCAAACGCAACTCGTTTCTACGATATCGAGGGCTATGAGTGGCACGATCAGGAATGGCAGGCAAATCAGTCGCCGGAAAAGCTCGACAAGCCCATGAATATCTATGAGATGCATGCCGGCTCCTGGAGAACATATCCCGACGGCAACCCCTTCGGCTATGTCAAGCTGGCGGAAGAGCTTGTTCCTTACCTCAAGGAGATGAATTACACCCATGTAGAGCTTATGCCTATGACCGAGTATCCCTACGACGGATCATGGGGATATCAGGTGTGCGGCTATTATGCTCCTACATCACGTTACGGCGAACCGAAGGACTTTATGAGATTTATCGACACACTCCATGAAAACGGCATTGGCGTTATCATGGACTGGGTTCCCGCTCACTTCCCCAATGACGCACACGGTCTGTACCGCTTTGACGGCACACCGACATATGAATATTCCGACTGGCGCAAGGGCGAGCACAAGGAATGGGGCACCTGCGTATTTGATTTCGGCCGCAACGAGGTCCGTTCCTTCCTCATTTCAAACGCTTTGTTCTGGCTTGACAAGTATCACATTGACGGTCTGCGTGTGGACGCTGTCGCGTCTATGCTCTATCTGGACTACAACCGCAGCAACGGCGAATGGATGCCCAACATCTACGGCGGCCATGAGAACCTCGAGGCTGTTGAATTCCTCAAGATGCTCAACACCGCTGTCAAGGAATATTATCCGAACGCCATGATGATCGCTGAGGAATCCACCGCATGGCCTCAGGTCACAGGCAAGCCGGAAGACGGCGGCCTGGGCTTCACCTTCAAGTGGAACATGGGCTGGATGAACGACTCCATCAGATATTTCTCCATGGATCCTGTTTATCGTTCCTATGATCACAACCTGCTGACCTTCTCGCTGATGTATGCCTTCTCCGAGCATTTTGTACTTGCTCTTTCCCACGATGAAGTGGTTTACGGCAAGGCTTCCATGCTCCAGAAGATGCCCG
>ONYN01000210.1 GCA_900322085.1 uncultured Eubacteriales bacterium
CGCAGACAGCGCATTTTTTCAAAGGGAGCCATATTTCCCTTCCTGCCGCGTCAAGATATCGCACAGCCGCACCTTCGTCATTTAAATGACGAATACAACATGCAGGCAGACGGTCATATCGCAGAGCCGCGCGGTGAATGGTGTATCCGCTCCGCCTGAAATGCTCATTCAGATTTCCCATACGTTTTTACTCTTTCGGCAAGCTCGTGATAGACGGCATACAATTCCGTGTTTTCAAAACCCGAAGCTCCCTGCGGCAGTTCCTCCGAAAACACCCTGTAACTGCGGAAAGGAAGCCTGATGGTCATAATGTATCCGCTGCCGATGGCGTCATTGGTGAAGGTGTCGCGGGTATAGCTGACGTTTTTGACGTCCTTGCAGTCAAATATCACCCTGCGCCCGCCGAAGGTCATTCTCACCCTGCCGCTATCGGCAAATTCAGCGGTGCCGTTCTCTCCCGCGGCGGAGGATTTGCGACGGGACATATAAACCACCCCGCAGACCAGAAAGGCTATCGGTATCGCCACGGTGACAAAAAGATTGTCGCCGTATGTACGGGCAATCGCCGACGAAATCAGCCAGCCCGCCAGAAACAGCAGTATGCATATGACGATGCCCAATATCTCACTGTCTTTGTTTTTACATTTAAAAGAAATTTTCTTCAAATCCCTCAAATCCTTCAACACATTCCCTATGCAAAAGTATCATTCCTCAGGCCGCTCCTCGGTTTTGGAGACATTCAGTTCCTTGGACGTCTTGCGTATAACGCTGAGCGGAATCTCAAATTCACCCATAGACTGCGTTACAATCTTGACATTGGCCTGCTTCCTGCCGCCTTTGGTGCGAAGATAAAATGCCGCTCCCCCTCCCACAAGAGGTATGAGGGAAGGCCCTACCACTTCCAGCGCGCCGTCGCATGTCACATTAAGGCAATCGCTGAAGTAATTGATGCGGTTGTCGTTGGAATCTACCGCGACAATCTCTATTCGCGCCACATCATATGTCTCGCCGTGAATCAGCTTGCTGGTGCTTACGTTCACCTTAAACTTCGTCTTTGTAACGGGAGCCTTTATCACTGTCGCTGCGACCTGACCGTTGATAATTCCCTCAAATTTGAATTCGGTCTTTACCGATCTGGCAACGGCGTATTCCCTGTAGAGTCTGACCACCTCTTCCTCCGAGATCTTCGCGTTTTTAGAGGTGAAAAGCGACAGAAAGACCTCTTTGACATCCGGCTGTACGCTGGCCTCGCTCAGATCGCTGATGGCCCTGCGCACATCATGCTCGGTTTTGCGATCGAAGCCTTCTTTGCTCACCATTTTGCTGCCGATCAGGTCATTGATGAGTATCGGCGGATGAGGCATATGGGGATATTTGCTGCGGTCGGGGAAGAATTCCGCGACAAGTTCATCGTTTTTGTAAAGCTTGACGCTGTCGCAGTTGGTGAAGGCATAAACATTGCCTATCACGCCGTTGCGATGCTCTCCCGGCATCATCGACGATGAAATTTCCAGCACGGGACGCGCATTGGTCTGACTGGTATAAACCGCCGCGGCAAGCTTTGGAATTCTGTTCATGTCACATATGCCGTAGCTGCAAATGCCGTCATTGCCTCCGAAGCTGGCATGTGTGTTATAATCGCAAAGGCACCAGCCGAATGTACCTATCACGCCCTTGCTGCCGTACGCGGCGTCGAGCATACGCGCATGGCTGAGTGCCTGATCCAGAAGTTCCCGCTCGCTTCCGAAGCTTCTGGCGGGATAGAGCTGTCCGGTATGCTCCGTGATCATGACCGGAGATTTACCGGGTGAAATCTCCTCGGCATTGTAGACAAAGCTGTCTGTCAGTTGGCGCTTTTCATAATCATTGTAAGCATAGACATGCTCAAGCGCCTCTCCGCCCTTGAAACTGTGCAGTCCAAAAAGCGGACGCGATGTGTCCAATACCTTAATGGCGTCACACACCTTGCGGTTGAGCTGAATCACATCCTTTGTATCGTCGGTGCGCGTTCCCCACATCACGATGCTGGGAGAATTCCTGTGTTCCGTCACGGTTTCGCGCACATTCTGAAGCAGCGCTTCAAGCCAGTCGCCGCCCTTGGCGTATTTGTAGCCCGGAATATCCCATATCACCATGAGTCCTATCTCGCTGCACCGCTCGACAAAGTACTTGCTCTGGGGATAACGGGCGCACCTCACGGCGTTGAAACCCAGCGATTTGATAAGATCAGCATCGGCACGCTGCGCCGACGCGGGCATCGCAAAGCCCTCATAGGCATAATTCTGCATGCGATTGATACCGATAAGCTTGATGCGCTTTCCGTTCAGCAGGAAGTCCTGCCCTTCCACCTTGACCTGGCGGAAACCGATGGTATATTCCAGCTCGTCGCCACCTGACAGCGATACCTTAAAGGTGTAGAGCTTCGGGTTTTCCGGGGTCCAAGGAATCACACCCGCCGACACGGTCCACGACACATGATAATTGGCCTGCTCCGCGCGGTACTGACAGGTTCCCAGACGCTTGGATCCGTCATAAAGCGAAAAGGTAAGCTTGCGCTCGCCTTCGCCCCCTATTTCACCGGTAATATCCAGCTTCCAGCCCTTGTCGGTGAGCATGGGATTGATGAAGGTGTCTTTTATGTAGAGCGGCGGAACACCCTCTATCCACACGTCGCGATAAATGCCGCCGTAGCTAAGAAAATCTACCGGAGCGCCATAAGGAGGAGTATCGGCGCGTTCGGTGGAATCCACTATGACAGTGAGCTTGTTCTCGCTGTCGGTGAGCAGATCGGTGATATCCTGGCTGAATCCCGTGAATCCGCCCTTGTGAGCGAACGCCGCCTTGTCGTTGATAAATACGGCGGCACAGCTCATGACTCCGTCGAAATGCAGTATAACGCGCTTGCCCTCCATCTCGTCCGGTATGACAAAGAGCTTGCTGTACTGCACAATCTTGCTCTCGTCCTCACCGGTGAAGTAGCTGTATTTGGAGCTGCCGCTGTTGTGAGGAACATCCACAGGACGTATGGTAAAATCAAAATTTTCATTTTTGCTCTTACTTGGGGAATAATCGGGCGTAAATCTCCACCCGTAGTTTAATCCGGTCTTGAATCTTAACATGATATCCTCCCGACAGCCTCCATTATTTGACGCAGTACTGCTCCATGTAGGCTTCCATTTTCGCCTTCATCTCATCGTCAATATAGACCTTGCCGTCGACGGGATTGTTGTGGAGTATTTCGATGATTTCCCTGACTGTTACGATGGGATAGGTAACAATGCCGAATTCCTCATAGACTTCCTGAATGGCTGTCTTCTCGCCCTTGCCCTTTTCCATACGGTCGACCGAAATGACCATTCCGGCTATCTCGATATCCGCCGCCGCCTTAAGCACCGGCAGAGTCTCGCGAATGGCGGTGCCGGCGGTGATCACGTCCTCCACGATCAGCACGCGGTCGCCGTCCTGCAACTTGTATCCCACCATGGAACCGCCTTCGCCGTGATCCTTGACTTCCTTGCGGTTGAAACAGTAGTTGATGTCGCGGTCAAAGAGATTGTACATCGAAATGCCCGCGGCGACAGCCAGTGGAATGCCCTTGTACGCGGGGCCGAAGAGGGCGTCGATCTTTCCTTCCACATGCTCCTGAATATTGCGGGCATAGTATTCGCCGAGCTTGGCGGCCTGCGCGCCGGTCTTGTAATTGCCGGTGTTGACGAAGTAAGGGGTCTTTCGTCCGCTCTTGGTGGTGAAATCACCGAAAAGCAGCACTCCCGAACGAACCATGAATTGAACAAAATCCTCTTTATATGACATACTTTTGAACCTCCGAAGTAAATAAAATGTTATTCCGTATTATTATAGCATTAATGCCCGTTTATTGCAAGTACAAATTAATTTTGATGGGTACGTCTATTGAATTCGCCCCTCTCCAACGTAAACCGGGGGTAAGGCAGATTTGAATTGGATACGTGATCTGCTGCGCCCGGGTATATCATCATCGTGGCGTATTGCGGCGATGGGCTCTGCCCCTGTTTTTCGCTTTTCAAGCGAAAAACTACCCCGCA
>ONYN01000209.1 GCA_900322085.1 uncultured Eubacteriales bacterium
AATTCCAGAAGTAATATTTCGTAAGGCTGTAAAAAATCCTTTTGGTGGTTCTTTATTTTCAATTATTGCTTTTTCAATTAGTTCAATAAGCTCTTTTATTTCTTCTTTACTGTCACTTTGTTCTTTTTCTACAATTTCTTTAATTGAGCGAATATACTCAAAAGCTTCTTCCTTTGTTTTCTCACCAATATTAACTTCGTTTGATACATTTCCTTCTACAGTGGTGGAAACAAATACTTGTGAGTTACTAGCATGTATACTTGGCCAAATATGCATTTGTGATTTCTCTTCTCTTTTTTTTGCTTCTCTGAGACAATCGCATAAATAATCACCTATATGATCAATTAAGGGATCAATAATGTGTTCTATAAATGTTTTCATTTCATCGGAAACAGTAGATTTAGTTTTTGTATAAATATAGGTTCCGTATAATTGTGTAAAATCTCCATTATATTTGTCAGTAGCATATTTAAGCAACTGAATTTCAAGCGAAAATTCTTCTCTAAAAATATGGCTAACCTCAAATGGAGAGAGCCAATCACGATTTCTTTTAACTTCATCAATGTCATACTTGACCACATTGTTCTCATCTACATAGGATTTGATTAATTCGTTATTTTCCAAACACAGCATGAATCTTTTCAAATTCGAATCGCATTGATCATAATCCGTCCGACTTAATCGACGAGCAACCCCTCTAAATGCCAAAGAGATTTTTTGTATTTCAGAACTTGAATATTCTTTCATTCAACAATCCTCCCACAATAAGGGCAATAATACCCTGCGCAAATATCTTTTTGCGTTAATGCAATCTTTTTTTTGCAACAACTGACTGTAACTTCTTCCATATCGTAGTCTTTATTCTTAAAAGCTACTTTTCTGTCTACCGTTTTTATTGTTTTTTCCTTGACTTTAATATATTTAGAGTTTAGTCCCTTTAAAGCTTTTGCAAATATCATTTCAGCTTCCATCATAGCAATTTTTTTAGCAGCTTCTATTGCTTCTTCCGGCCAAAACGTATTTATCGAATTAGCGATACCACAAATCGGGCAACAGATTTCCGTTTCTGATGTGTCATTTAAATATTCACAATCAACTTTAAATCGGGATTGACACCTATCGCATTGCAGTGTAACCAAACCGTTTTCATCACTCTGCAAAGTAGCAGTTCCTATTGTTGACATAATATTCCTCCTTGCTTATCAAAAAGTGTATTTTGTCGGGGCTGTCACACTAAGAAAGTGAAGCAACCTATTTTTGTACGTTGTTTACTTTAACTTGTTCTTTTCCTGCTCTCGCTCAATCTCTTTGATGCTTTTTTCTGGTGTAGGCAAATCCTCTGGCATCGTTCCGCCCAATTCTTTAATTGTCTGACGTACTTTTTTTCCAACATCAAAATGTGTTTGATTAGCTGCTTCTTTTCCTTGAATCTCATCATGACGCAATTTTTCTTCAGTCTGAGTAGCTCTAAAGAGATTAGCAGCAAGTTCGGTACTTCCCATGTGATCTAAAATATCTTGACTTTTCATTAATCCCTTTCTTTCTTTAATATCGCGTGCTTTCAACCCACCATAAAGCCCCATGTATCCATAGTTTTGAAATATAGCATAGTCTATGGGTTCAGTCACTCCGGCATTATGAGCAGCATCGGCTAACGCTGCATTATGCCTTTTCATCTCACTGCGAATTGCAATTCTTTTTTCATCCTCGGTTAATTCTTCATAATTATCTATTAACTCCTGCTGCCGTGTTTTTATGGCAAAGTACGTTTGACCAACTGCGATTACGTCTTTTCGTGGGTCTCCATTCATGACAATCAGATAACATGCATATCGTGAAAGCATATAGTCTTCAATAAATCGTTTAGCACCAGACCCTATTGCAACCATTTTGCCGGCGTCGGCAAAATGGTCTTCAATATTATAGCCACTGTTTTTACATGCCATTTTCGCACGTTCGATGGAATCAACAAATCTCCGCCATTGCTTATATTCCAAGATAACCTGCAATTCCCGAGCTAACCAATATTCTTGTCCCTCTTCATTTATATGCTTAATATTCTCAAAAGTTTGTTCGCTGTAAGAATTCAAATTTTCACTCATAATCCCAATTCCTCCATATACTTTGCCATCTGCTCCTGAACCTCGGCGAGCTCGGCTTCAATCGTCGCAATGTTCCGCTTGACCTCGTCGATGTCAATGAGTTCTTCTTCCTCGAATGTGTCTACATAGCGGGGGATATTCAGGTTGTAGTCGTTCGCCTTGATTTCTTCGTAAGTCGCCGCGTAGCTGTATTTCTCCACCACGGCTCTTGACTTGTAGGTGGTGACAATCTTTTCGATGTCGCAGTCGCGCAGCTTGTTCTGGTTCTTGCCTTTTTCAAAATTGCCTTCTCCCGAAGCGTCAATAAACAGCACATCCCGCCGATCGCGGTTCTTTTTGAACACAAGTATGCAGGCGGGAATGCCTGTGCCGTAAAACAGATTGGCAGGCAGCCCGATCACCGCGTCCAGCCGGTTGTAATCAATGATCTCTTTGCGTATTTTGCCTTCACTCGCACCTCTGAACAATACGCCGTGCGGCAGCACCACCGCCATGCGTCCGCCCGCTTCGTCAAGGCTCGCCAGCATATGCAGCACAAACGCGTAATCCCCTTTGGAGGACGGAGGAACACCCCATTTGAAACGGTTGTACTTATCCAGATCGGCTTTCATCTTTTCCGGCTTCTTGCCGTCCGCGCTCAGTTGCGCCGCTGAAAGAAAACCGCTGTCCCATTTGTCCAGGCTGAAAGGAGGATTGGCAACCACACATTGAAATTTCATCAGACCGTCGTTCTCAATATTCTGTGGATTGGCAAGCGTGTCGCCGTGCCATATGCGCGCGTCGTCCACGCCGTGCAGAAACATATTCATGGTGCAGAGCGCCCATGTCTGGGCGTTGAGTTCCTGACCGTAGACGGCAACCTTGCCGCTCGGCACTTTTTTGTAGGCTTTCAGCAGCAGGCCTCCCGAACCGCAGGTCGGGTCATAAATGCGGTCATTTTCACGCGGCTCCACCAGCCGGGCAACCAATTCCGACACCTGCGGTGGAGTGAAGAACTCTCCGCCCTTCTTTCCCGCGTCCGAAGCGAAGTTGGCGATCATGTATTCATAGGCGTCGCCGATAATATCCGATGAGTCGAGCTGACCCGGACGGAGATCGAGGTCGTCAAAATCCTCCAGCAGGTTCCGGAGAATGGCGTTCTTCTCCTTTACCTCGCCAAAATCCACCCGTGAATTAAAATCAATGGCGCGAAAGACATTCTGCAGCTTTCCGCTGTTGTGATTTTCAATGTGATTGAGTGCGACATTGATTTTCTGCCCGATTTCAGGATCGTTTCTGTTGGAATAGAGAAAATCAAAGGTCGATTCACTGTCAATATGAAAGCGTTCTCTGCTCATAGCGCGTTCCACACGCCGCTCATCCCCCTCATATTGCTCCATGTATTTTTCCCGTCGTTCCTTTGAGACGTCGCTCAGATATTTTACAAACAGCATGGATAAAATGTAATCCTTGTAGCGAGAGCTGTC
>ONYN01000207.1 GCA_900322085.1 uncultured Eubacteriales bacterium
GACAATGCGGGGATCATGCCAGTGTCCGTCGCTGTAATCCATGACGAACATATGATCGGTGAATATCTTGCCGAAGCCGAGCTTGCTTTCGTCGGCAGGCTTCTCTTTGGGATTTGTTGTCAACTGAACCTTGATTTCTTCCATGATAAAAACACTCCTCTAAAATAATAATAGTAATTCATTGATTGCCGAATAAACCAAATATTGACAGTTAATTCGCTGTTTAAATTTGATTATATCACTTGATTGCCCGATTTGCAAGTTTTTTGTATAAATTATTCATGCAACCCATAGCAATTATCCGTTGATACATTTTCTATCACGATCCATTGGCTTCACGCTCATATACTTCAATCCCTTGTCCTGCAACTGCCGCAAGTGCCGCCTTAAATTCCAGCCCCAATGCCGTACCGCCGGGGTAGAGATCACTCAGCGGAGTCATCACGAAGGCGCGACGCAGTATTCCCGGGTGGGGAAGTGTCAGCTCCTCGGTGTTCATGCTCACGCCTTCATAAAGCAACAGATCGATATCCACCGTGCGGGGAGATTTGAAGCCCGGCCGGGTTCTCCCCAGCGCCGATTCTATGCCGAGACAGGCGCCGAGCAGGGCATTGGGAGAAAGCCGCGTTTCGATCTCGGCGGCACAATTGATGTACGACGGCTGCGGCTCGTTGACTTCTACCGCCTCGGTCAGGTAGAAACGCGACACCCGCAGCAGTTTGGTGCCGCAAAGCGAATCAACCGCATTCAGAGCGGCGCGTATATTGGCGTAAGGATCCCCCAGATTCCCCCCAAAGCCCAGAATCGCCTTCATCTCAACGACTCCCTTCCTCTGCGAATGGTGACAGCGGCATATTCGATGTCGCATTTTACCGGGGCGTGGGGCTTTTTAAGCGTCACTTCCACCTCGTTCACCTTCTCAAATTCCCTGAGTATGGAATCACACACCACCTGAGCGGCGCGTTCAATGAGGTCGTATGTCTGCCCGGTCATGGCCTTATATGCGCAGTTGCACACATCGTCGTAATTGACCGCTTCCTCCAGACTGTCCAGAAGGCAGGCCATCAGATAATCTCCATAGAGATCAATATCAAGATAAAAATACTGTCCGCTGCGCTTTTCCTCCGGCAGCACTCCGTGATAGGCAAAAATTTTGAGGTTTTTGATTGATACACGATCGGGCATCTTGTAAGCCACTCCTTATACTTATAATAATTTATCTTATCATAAAAATATCGCGAGTTAAGGCATACGGTTGTAAATAAATAGCAAATAAAATGTGAGCAATCGGTGAATATATCCAAAAATGTTCTTTCATTATATCTAAAATGACGCTTGTATTTGCGGCGCGAGTATTATATAATTTTAATGTGTCACTGCGACAGTTTAAAGGGTCGAAGCGGCATGAAAATTTTTATTTTATGGGAGGCGTTCTTTTGGAAAAGCTCTTTCACCTCAAGGAACACAACACCAACATAAGAACAGAGATTATTGCCGGTCTGACGACATTCTTCGCCATGGCATACATCATCTTTCTTAATCCGACCATTCTCGGCGAGGGAACTCCCTCCGGAATGAGCAACACTGCCGTCGTAACGGCTACCTGCATTGCCGCCGCTATCGGCACGTGGCTGATAGGCTGGCTGTCCAATTATCCCATGGCGCAGGCGCCGGGTCTCGGACTTAATGCGGTGTTCTCCTTCACACTCTGCGGCACTTTCGGTTTGTCTGCCGGAGCGGCACTCTCCGCCGTTTTCATCGCCGGCATCATCTTCATTCTGCTCACCGTGACCGGCGCCAGAACCGCTTTGGTCAAGGCTATCCCACTCAGCCTTAAGAAGGCTTTGGGCGCAGGCATCGGTCTTTTCATCGCCCTGATCGGCTTTGTGAACGCCGGAATCGTCGTCGGTGAAAAATCCGCCGCCACCACAGTGGGAATGGGCAGCTTTGCTTCTCCCACCGTACTGCTCGCATGTGCAGGCCTCATTATCACCATCATTCTGGTTGTCGCAAAGGTTCCCGCCGCACTCTTCATCTCCATGATCGCCACCTCTGTGATCGGCTGCATCATGCAGTTCGTTTTCAAAATCGAAGTCGGTGTTTCGGCTCCCACAAGCTGGGTTCCCTATCTGGATTTCTCCATGTTCGGCAAATGCTTCATAAGCTTCGGCAACCTGCTCAAGGCGCCGGTTGCTTCCCTGATTGCCACCATGATCACCCTCGTGCTGGTCGATATGTTCGACACAATCGGCACCCTCATCGGCGCCGCGGACAAGGCCGGCTATCTCGATGAAAACGGCGACCTGCCCAAGATCGAGAGAGCTATGCTCGCCGACGCTATCGCCACTTCCACAGGCGCGGTATTCGGCACTTCCACCGTCACTACATACGTTGAATCCACAGCAGGTATTTCCGCCGGCGGCAAAACCGGTCTGACTTCCACTGTCACAGGCCTTTGCTTCCTGCTCGGTCTGGTTGCCTCCCCCATCGTCGGACTTGTTCCCAGTGCGGCCACCGCTCCTGTGCTGATCGTGGTCGGCGTTATGATGTGCGCTTCGCTCAAGGATATCGACTGGAGCGATCTCGAAGTAGCCATTCCCTGCTTCCTCACGGTCGTGGGCATGCCCTTCTTCTATTCCATCACCGACGGTCTGGCACTCGGCTTCATCGCCTATGTAGTTGTCAAGGCGGCAAAACTTAAGTTCAAGGAAATTCACCCGCTCATGTATGTCATCGTAGCGCTCTTCATACTCAAGTATGTCATTTCGGCGCTCACCGCTATCGGCGTACTCCAGGGCTGATGTTAATTTGGGGCTAAGGGCCTTAAAAAAATAATGAAAAATACCTGCCGGATTCCGTACCCATTATCGGGTACATCGGAATCCGGCAGGTTATTTTTTTCAAGGTTTGTTACGCCTGCAATTCGATCAGATGCGCCACTCCCGGAATGCTTTCGCCCTGCCACGAGCTGGTGGTGGACATAAGAGCGCCGGTCGCAATCGCAAGCACGCGGTGAAGTTCGCCGTCCGACATACGCCGCATTACATGAGAACAAAGCACGCTGCCTATGCAGCCGCAGCCTGAACCTCCCGCATGGACGTCCTGTTCCTCCCGGTCAAATATCATCATGCCGCAATCGTCGTGCCTGTTGCCGAGATCGATTCCCTCACGGTCAAGAAGCTGCCGCAGCAGATCGCTGCCCACAAAGCCCAGATCTCCGGTCAGAATAAGGTCGTAATCGCCAGGCGAAGTGCCTGTATCGGTGAGAAAACGCTTGACGGTATCGGCTGCCGCAGGAGCCATTGCCGCGCCCATATTGCAGGGATCCTTGATGCCCAGATCGTCGATGATTCCCACACAGGCGGCATTGATGGAAATGCCCCCCCCCTGACCCACAACCGCGGCTCCGGCGCCTGTGACGGTCCATTGTGCGGAGGGGCTGCGCTGCCCTCCGTATCCAAGAGGGGTGCGGAATTGCCGTTCGGACGAGCAGAAGTGCGACGATGTGACTGCCGCGCAGATTTCCGCCGCTCCCGACTCCACAAAGACCGACGCGTTGATCAGCGATTCCACCATGGTGGAGCATGCGCCGTACATGCCCATATGCGGCACTCCCAGGCTTCTCAGCCCGAAGGTGGACGCAATGCACTGATTGAGCAAATCTCCCGAAAACATCACGTCCACACTTGCCGCGGGGAGCTTCGCCTTATCGAGCGCGATAGTAACGGCCTCGTGCTGAAGCGTGCTTTCCGCCTTTTCCCATGAGGTCTGTCCGAGCATCACGTCCTCATGAACCTTATCGAACCGGCTTCCAAGCGGACCTTCGCTCTCCTTTTTGCCCGCCACACCGGCATAGGAAAGCACCGTGGGCTTCTTGTCAAATCTGAATGTACCTCTCTGCAATCTCTGCATTTTTTTATTCCTCCGGATTCGTTAATGATTACAATTAGTCTTTGTGCCTGTCATACGATTTATTCATTGAGATTAAAAAACAGCAAAACAAAAAGCAGGCTTCGTCCGGTTGGGAAGAAACCTGCCTTTTGATGAGGTTAAAAGATGAAAAATGATTTAGTCGTTTAGTCTTGCTCAGCTGCTTTTGGATTGTCCGCCTTTACGGCGCTGACATATTCCTCAAGACACATATTGGACGAAGCCATATATTCGGCGGCTTCTCTGCCGACAAATCTCAGGTGCCACGGCTTTGCATTGACGCCTGTGAGCTTCTTGGCCGAATCGGTGTACCTGATGATAAAGCCGTAATGGTGCGCATTGCGGCATATCCATTGATACTGATCGGTAAGGGCGAAATTGTCAACGCAGTTGACATCGGTGGAAATGTCAACCGATGTACCAAGCTGTGCTTCGTCCTCACCCGGTGCGAAAACCTCGGCTTCGGCAAGCTTTTTGGCCTCCTTGGCGTCTGCGCCCTCGGCGACAAGCTTGTCTGCCGCCGCTGCCAGCACACTGCTCTGGTCTTCGTATGATGTATATCCGCTCACCGGAACGATGCCAAGTCCGTCCTCCGACATGGCGGCACACATTTCGAGAAACGCCTCGGCGGCGTCAGCTCTCATAAATACATTCTCACCGTTGGGAACGGTGCCAAGCGACATGAGATTTTCGGGGGCGTAATCCTTGGAAAGAGGAGATGAATGATTGACAATGCGTGGATAAGATGATACACCGGCAAGCGACTGCTCCGAAGCTGCCACCTTGACAAATGACTGCTCCTCGCTTCTGTTGATCTGCAAAGCAGCCATTGACGAAGCCGCGATTGCAACCGCAGCGACGATTAACGCGCATCGTTTGAACAGCTTGATGCGCCTGACCTTGATGGGAGACTTCTTCGCCCGATAAATCGGGGCGTAGTACTTCCCTGTGCTTTTACTTGCCATGGGAATCACCTTTTTCTCACATAATCACATTGCCAATGAAAAACAATAAACATTCACATTACCAAATCATATTATACATGATTCCCATCAATGTGGATGAAGCAAATTCTAATTAACTGTTACAACTTTGTAAATTATCTGTCTCAACTTGGAACCAACATGCCAGCCATGTTCAGAATAACCCATCCGAAACAACCGAATAAAAATGAAAACTGAAATTTGTGTGAAATCTTTGTTGCGCCCCTTGAAAAAGCGTCAGAATCGAGTTAATATTTAGGTGTAGGAGAGTATGATTTTTATGCTCTCCTTTCATCAACGGAAAAGGAGTGGATTGAAATGGGCGGCAGCTTTGGAAGCGGCGGATATCGCTTTGACGGCGATGCAATGCAGGATTTTGAAGACGACTTCGCCGAAACCGATTACAACGACGGATACGATGAATTCAGCGACAATTTCGGCGACAGGGACAATTACGACAACCGCCGGCAGGACGGCTATTACGGCAGCGGATTTTCCGATGACTTCGACGACGAATACGACGACAGCTACAACGGGAGCTATGACGACGGTTTTTCCGATGATTTTGACGAGCCCGCACCCAGGTACGACAGCCGCGCAGGCGGTTATGACGATGGATTTTCCGACGATTTCGACGCACCGGATCCGAGATATGACAGCCGCAGGGGCGGTTATGACGACGGATTTTCCGATGATTTCGACGACGGCTATGACGACTACGCACCCAGACCTCAACCGGCGGGGAATTCACGCCGCGGCGATTATCAGTACCAAGGCATCAATTACGATGATTTCGAGGACCGCGGATATTACGCAGGCGAAGATTCGCGCAGCCGTTCCGCCAAACGGAACGTGATTCCGGAGCAGCGCCGGCGTGAATCCCAATCCGACCGCTACGACAGATACGCCGAGGACCTGCGCAAAAAAAGAAAGCGCATGGGTGCTCCTACCGGTCAGACCGGCGATTTCTACGATTACGATACTTCAAGCGACTACGACGACGATTACGACGACGCCGACAATTATTACGGCCGTGACCGCGGCCCCGCCGACCGCACTCCGGAGCCTATTCCTCCCATTTACGCCAAGTATCTCGGCACCGGCAACGGCGAAGGCTCCTACTACGAGGAGCATTACGGCAAGACCGCTAAAAAGAACAACTCCGTAAGCCTCAGAAGCCACCGCGCCAAAAAGCGCCTGAAAGTGATGGGCATTGTGGCGGCGTGCATGGCAGTGGTCGGGCTGGCAGTGTATTACTTCACATCGGTGCATATTTACAACCCGGTCCAGGTTGACAATTCCATCGTCAACCTACAGACATCCGACACCACGCAAATGCTCCAGAACGTCATCGGCAACAAGCTGAGCGACAAGACCGTCAAAATCGTGGTCAACGGAGAGACCTTCAAGATGAATCTGGGAGAATACGGATTCAATTATTCTTCCGACTCCGACGGTTCCACCAAGGAAGTCACCAAAAAGGATCTGGATGGCAACGACGTCAAGAATACCATTGTCACCTACAAGAACATTCTGTACAACCAGACCAAACTGGAAACGCTGCTCAACAGCATATCGGACAAATACGGCACCACCATGGTCAAGCCTTCCTACACCATAGAGGGCGATCAGCTCATCATCAAGGCAGGTTCCGACGGCGTCGGAATTGACGAAAGCAGCCTAATGTCCGAGGTTCTCGAGCGCATCAAGACCGGCAATTACGACGACAGCCTGGTGGAAGAGCTTGTCACCACCAAGACGCCCGAAGTGGACATCGACAAAATCTACAAGGAAGTCGTCTGCGAGGCAAAGGACGCCACGTCTTATGTCGACGAAAACGGCACCACTATATACAATTCCGATGTGGTGGGCAAGAAATTCAATCTTGAATCGGCGCGTTCCACCATTGAAAGCGGCGGCAACAACTGGAGCATCAAGCTCAAGCTGACGCAGCCCAAGGTCACGCTGGTCGAGCTGAAGGCTCCCACCTGTCCCGATCTGCTTGCCGAAACCACCACGTCGTTCGACGCGGGCAACAAGACCCGTGCCGCCAATATCAAGAACGCCGCCAAGCGCATCAACACCTATGGCAGCTTTGAGGACGGATATGTGCTTCAGCCGGCGGAGATATTCTCTTACAACGACACAGTCGGCGAACGCACCGAAGCAAACGGTTTCTCGGTAGCTACCGTTTACACCAATACCGGTACGACAAACGACGTCGGCGGCGGTATCTGTCAGGTATCGTCTGCCATATTCTCGGCGGCGTTCAAGGCCGATCTGGAAATAACGCAGCGCACCAACCACATGTACAAGGTGCATTACTGGACAACTCCCGGCGAGGACGCCACCGTCAACTGGGGTACGCTTGACTTCAAGTTCCAGAACAGCAAGACTTATCCCGTCAAGATCAAGATGATCTACAAAAACAGCAATCCAAAGTACGACGGCAAGGCGACCATCACCTGTCAGATATGGGGTACCTATGACGGCTACCGCTGTGAGTTTGACAACAAAACCATCAAGATGGTCAAGACCACTGTGGTGGAGAAAAAGGCAACCGCTACCAAGCCCAGAGGCAAAGTGGAATGGGGCGATCCCGGTCTTACCATTGAGATCTGGCGCGTGCGCTACAAGGACGACAAAAAGATAAGCAAGGAACTTGTGTGGACCAGCATCTATCAGCCTTTGGCAACCGTCAAGTACGTATAGTACTATATAATACTATATAAAATACACGTAAAATAAAATCCGCGACATTACGGAAAGAAATGCTCTCCGTATGCCGCGGATTTTTTGATCATGGAAGCGTCTTCTGATGCATGCGTTCCTTGAGCTGCGAATAGGTGACTCCGTACTTTTGGGCTATATCGCGGGCATAGCTCTGACCGCACGGCGGAGCAAGCGATACCTTGTAGGAACGCTGCCCGTTCTCTATGCCGGTGATCAGGCTGGCAACATTGCTGTCGGTCGGCTCGGAACGGTTCAGCTCATCGAGATGCATGGCAAGCTCGTGCATATGGGTATTGAAAATCGTCCTTGCCCCCAGATAATGCAGCGCCTTCACCACATCACCGGCAATGTAAAGACCTTCCTCAAAATTCGTGGTGGCAAGCGATTCGTTAAACAGAAGCAGACTGCGATTGGTCGCCTCCGAGAATATTTCACTCATGCGCTTGGATTCCTCGCCAAGTCTGCCCAGATCGACCGTGCGGTTCTCATCGGCGGGGAAGTGGGTGTAAATGCAGTCGGCAGGAGATATCATACAGCGACTGGCCGGAACATACAGCCCGTGCTGCGCAAGCAGGAAGATCAGCCCGATCGCCTGCGTAAATGTGGTCTTGCCCCCGCGATTGGGACCGGTCATAATGTAAATTCTGCGTTCGGCGCGAAAATCGGAAGTATTGGTCACGATGTCAATGGACTCTCCGTCGAGCTTTTTCATGCCCAGTTTGAGATTGTAAAGCCCCTCCGCATAGAATTCCCTGCGGTTCTCAGAGATGATTTCCGGCTTGCACATCTGCACTCCCGCAGCCATAAGCTGTTCGGTCAGCTCCGACCATCTCAGATAGAATGTCAGCTCGGGTATCAGTGAAATGAGGGAATATCCGCTCACGTCAACGTATTTCGCAAGCACGTCATTGAGCTTGCGCACCACCGGTTTGAGCATATCGGTGATAACCTCATTGAGATTGTTCATCAGAGGATTTGTCTCCCCGTCGCCGGCGGTATATATCTTGACAAGACCCGTCAAAGCGCCTTTTACACCCGATTGTTTAGGCACGGCGAGCAATCCGGTTCCGGTGTCCGGCACGTGGTATTTCATCGAATTGACGTCGGTGCCGTCATGGAGTCCGTCCTTCGATGAGGCAAATTCGTAAAAATTGGTCAGCACGCCCGCATGGGTGTAAGGCTTGTTATTGATGGAGACAACGCCCACTTCCACCGGCGCAAGTGTGCGGCTCAGATTGACGCCCAGTGTGATGCTCTTGATCCTTCCGGTGTCGTTTACCACCCTTTTAATGTCCTCCTTCAGCGCGGGGAATCCGCTGTCGGAGTGAATATGCTGCACGAGTTTAAGAAGAGATTGCAGTCCTTCGGAATGGATTTCATTGCTTTCGAGGATATTTTTGATGCCGGTAACGCAGTCAATGTAGGAATCAAGCTCATTGAGGCGGTTGATGATCTGCCAGATACTTGCCGCTTCGCTGTCCCTAGCGTGTTTGTGCAGGCTTTTGAGAAATTCAAGCTGTTCCAAAAGCTCCGCCATGTTTTGCCGGAGCTGAGGATGACGCAGAAGATCGTCAAAAACATCAACACGGTATTTCACCACACGCTCACTTGACGGCATCTGTCTGAGGGTAGTGAATATCACGTTGCGATCGTATTCCTTCCTGGACAGGCGGGAGCAAAAATATTCCAGCGAGAGATCGTTGCAGCAATCATCGCTCAGCTCCTTGTATTCCCGTGGACAATCAGACGGCCACATCAGACTGAAATCAGCCATGTTTCACAAATCTCCTTCCGGTATTGACAAAAACATGTATTTTGGTATATTATACAGTTAATGTGCAAAAATGTCAATGAACACTGTTGACACGTGCATGAAATTTAAAATGACGATTTGTCGCTTTAAATTTTATATCTATTCCCATTAAAGGAGCTTTTTTCAATGGATCAGACAACATTACCCGATAAGCGCAGAATCGTCCTTATCGACAATTTCAGAGGAATTGCGCTGATTTACATGGCGGTTTATCATTTTCTCTTTGATATGGCGTTCGTCCTGCCCACCGAATGGGGCAAGGCAGCCTATTACGCAAACGACAAATTCATTATTTTCGACACGTCCTCATTCATACTGCTTGCCGGAATATCCAGCGCCTTCAGCCGCAGCAATTTAAAGCGCGGCGGCAGGCTGCTTGCTATTGGAATACTGTTCACCCTCGTGACGGCAATGGTCTTTCCCGGGCAGGCGATATATTTCGGCATACTCCAGCTTCTGGGCAGCAGCATGGTGCTGTACGGCGCATTTGAGGATTTTTTAAAGAAGCGGCCCGCGCTGCCGATGCTGGCGGCATGTACGGTAATATTCACCCTGACTTACAACATATCCAAGGGATTTATCGGCATTGACGGCCTTTTTGAGCTACCGCTCCCCGCGGAATTTCTGCAAAACAATCTGCTCTATCCGTTCGGAGTCATAAAGGGCGGCTTTGCCTCGGTAGATTACGTGCCGCTGCTGCCGTGGTTTTTCCTGTATTTTGCCGGAACCTACATCGGCGGACTGATTGTGAAGCACCGCGACCGTCTGCCTTCCTTCTGCTATGCCGACCCGCTGCCTCCGCTGAGTTTCATCGGACGCCACACCCTGATCATCTACATCCTTCACCAGCCGGTCATTCTCGCGCTGGTCTACGCCGTGGATTTTTTATTGGAAAATTGTCAGATAAAAGGATGAATTTATTATTGACATTTCACTAAAACAATGTTAATATTTATTTAAATATATGTGCATATGTTGCAATATATAAATACATGTTATAGAGTTTGAGGACGTATCTAGCAGTGCGCGGAGAGATACATCAGCAGGCTCTTATGTAAAGGGTGAATTAACATGCCTGTAGGGAGCATCTTTGAAACGACAAA
>ONYN01000222.1 GCA_900322085.1 uncultured Eubacteriales bacterium
ACGGTGACGGTGCAGGACGCGGTGAAGCCCCCGCTGTTGGTGGTGGCGGTAACGGTCGCGGTTCCCTCGGCAAGCGCCGTCACCCTGCCGTTTACCACCATTGCAATGCCCTCAGGGCTGACAGACCAGCTTACGGTCCGGTCGCTTGCGCTGTCGGGGGTAACTGTCGCGGTAAGATTGTCGGTATCCCCCACTGTCATCTTCAGACTCTCCTTATCAAGAGAAACACCCGAAACGCCGGGGAACCAGGTGGATACCTTGAGCCAGTACGTGGTGTTATCGTGGTGGACTTCTTCCTCTACCCGGTATCGCTCCCCCGTTGTATAAGGATTCGTCGTGTACTTGTATATTCCGTCAACATACAATGACAGCGCGTGCGTATCGGGGCAATGGAGTTCAACGCCCGCTTCCAGCACGTCATCGGCATTCAGCAAAGTGACCTCCACCCTCTCCCCCGCGGAAATGGTTCTCGCAAACACCGTCATGCCGGTGGACGGAAGAAACAGGACTGCCAGTGCCAAGCACATCATCGTCAATGCGGATCGAACAAATGTTTTCATAAACACAACCTCCCGGATAAAATATACATTTTTTCAATTAAATTATATATTCTATTTGTCCCTTTTGTCAAGAGGAAGATGACAAATCCGCCACAACTTCTCGTTCAATTGTCAATTCATCAATATCACAAAAGCCTGCGGGCTGTTTCCCGGTGGCGGGAAGACGGTCGGCAGGCTTTGATTCAATAGGGTGGCGCGCTATGGAATTGGCGGTTGTGGAGAGCGTCGCTTTCCGGAATTACTCAGCGTCGTTCAGTTTCACAAAATACATATCCGCACCGGCGTTTTCCTTGTCGTCGATCCAGCGGAGAGTGCCGCTCTTAATGAGGAAGGAACCAGACCCATCCTTGTAGACGGTCTTGCTCTTCTGCTTGCCGCTTTTGGAGGTAGTCACGACTACACAGGTTGCGCCCTTCTCGCAGACCATGGAGGAGGTTTTCTCGTCAAATCTGCAAATATACGTCCACTGGGTGCTTTCTGAAGCACTGTTTGACCAACTCACTGAGGCAACATAGTTCTTCTTGTCCTTTTCAAAGGTGATATAACATCTTCCGCTGCTCCATGCGTGATGCAAATAATCGTCCGTCGTCAGTTGTTCGTCAATGCCGTCGCGCATGAAGTGCATTTCGCCGTCCTGTCCCGACCAAAGATCATTCTGCACCTCGTTATCCTCGTCCTTCGCAAAGGAGGTCCAGAATTCGCCCTCATTCGTGGTGAATGTGTACCATACGGACTTGGAACCGTCGGGATGCTCTTCATAATCGACGGTCACTTTGCCGCCTTCCTCGTCGAGGGTATATGTACTGTCCTCATGGACGGTAAGCACCCGGGGAAAAACGGATACTTCGTTCCATGTGCCTACAATGCCCGAAATATCGTTTTTGTCAGGTTCGGACGGGTTGTCGCCGCACGCTGTCAATGCGACCAGCATTGCGAGCATCAGCATACACGAAAGGACTTTTCTGACTGCATTGGTTGTTTTCATGGTATTCATCGAAACAGCTCCTTTGAAAATGATGATTTTTCCACCGTATTTTTTCAAATACACCAAAAGTATAACACCTCGCCGGCAAAAATGCAACAGGAAAACGGTATTTTCCTGAATCAATCAGAATGATATTCTCACGGCCGCCTTCTCCCTGCCCGCTTGGATGAGCTATCCCATGAATCCGCTTTCCTTCCGGGCAGAACGCTTTTCCCGGATTGAAATGATTCTCATGTTTCATTTTTGCCATCAACTTCCCACTCAATACTTCCTCTTCTTTTTCCGATTGAAATTGACGGTGCATTGTTTCTTCCGGCTCCAATTCCACCTTTTTATTTCGCGCTTTCTTACCAAACCGATATTGACAAATCAAAAAAGCTCTGCTATAATAAAACAGGTGTTGCAATACAATTGTTTTAGAAAGGAGCCTTTTATGCCGCCAAAGGCCAAGTTTACAAGTGCTGAAATCATTGACGCTGGTCTGGCTATCTTGCGTCAGCGGAATATGGCCGCCGTGACAGCGCGGGAAATCGGCAATGCGCTCGGAAGCTCGCCAAGACCGATTTTTACTGTTTTTGAGAGTATGGGCGAAGTGATCGAAGGCATTGAGCAAAAGGCTCGTGAGATTTACTCCGATTATATCCGGCGGGGCCTGGAGCAGGATATCGCCTTCAAGGGCGTCGGCAAGGCGTATATCCGGTTTGCGATGGAGGAACCGAAGCTGTTTCAGCTCCTGTTTATGCAAAAACGAACGGATGAAACCGACGTCCATAGAATTCTTCCCGAAATTGACGAAAACTATTCCGCTATCTTACAATCCATCACAGACCAGTACCCCGTATCGACTGAGGACGCGGTCATTCTGTACCG
>ONYN01000206.1 GCA_900322085.1 uncultured Eubacteriales bacterium
GGAAAAAGACCTGCCAGGGAGCCTTGCCCCTGGACCCCACGCTCGCATTCGCTCGCTAATTTGGCGAGCTATGCTTTTTTCAAATTGATTTACGTGTTCTCCTGGCTTTCCGTCCGCTCTCTTATCGCCTTGATATAGTCGGTAAACCAACCGTTCGTCACAGAACGAATGTCCTCAGTAGCGGTAATGGGATAATCGGCTATCACAATTCCGTTTACGGAATAGCGAAGATGACCTACCACCTCTCCGCTCTCAATCGGAGCGTAAATAAAATCGTCATACACCACTTCCCTGACGACGTCTTCCTTTTGACTCGTCAACACGTTGTAGGCCTCGGCAGGCGTACATTCCACCTTTACCCGCTTCCTGCTGCCGCCGACTACAGCCGCGTCAAAGGCGGAAATATCCGGATCGACGGGAACCTGTTCGTACAGACTCTTTGCGTAATTGTAAAGTGACTTGTGATCATTCCAGCGATTGTAATTGTTGAGTGTGACGCAAACCAGATGAAGTCCTTCCTTCGAGGTGACATGCGACACAAGGCACTGTCCCGCCAGATTGGTCACGCCGGTCTTGATGCCGTCACAGCCTTCATATCCGAATTGCTGCCCCTGCATGAGATAATTGTGAGTGACCAGCATTCTGCCCTTTGGAAACTCGTCATAGTAGATGTTGCGGGCTTTGAACCCCACTATATCCCGGAAATCGGGGTTCTGCATAGCGTATCTGCCGAGAAGCGCCATGTCATACGCGGTCGAATAATGGGCGCCGTCGGAAAACTGATCCAGTCCGGAAGGGGTATCAAAATGGGTGTTGAGCATACCCAGTTGCGTAGCCTTTTCATTCATGAGCGAAACAAAGGCCGAAATACTTCCGCTGACCGCCACCGCCGCGCTGTTAGCCGCGTCGTTGCCGGAATACATCATCATGCCGACGCACAGGTCGTACATCGTAATTTTGTACCCGGGCTGAAGACCGATCCGTGTGCCGTCAAGCAGCTTCATACATTCATCGGTAATGGTGATGGTGCGTCCGATATCTCCGCTCTCAAGGGCAAGGATACAGGTCATAATCTTGGTAGTGCTCGCCATCGGCATCTGATTATTCTCATTGTATCCGTAGAGCACCATTCCCGTATCGCAGTCCATTACCACAGCCGATCCGGCAGTGATCTTGGGCGTACCGTCCTCATTGAACTCCGTTGCGGTCTGAACGGTATCGTCCACAGCGTTTTCGTTAATCTCGGCGGTAACAGGCTTGGTGGTGGATGTGGTGGTGGATGCGGTGGTGGATGTGGCAGATGCGGCGGTGGTGGACGTCCTGGTGGCGGTTCTGGCGTCATATGCGGATTTAGGCTTGCTGGATGAACCCGAACGGTTTGCGTCGGCACCTACGGAAAAGGCGAATGTCGCCATCATGGCAACAGCCATCAACAGAGCGGACGCTTTTTTAAAATATGTGTTATCAATTAACTTCGATTTGCTTGAATGATTCATATGATCCCCTGCCTTCTTTAATACACTTTTATACTTTCTGAAAATACAGGCTATGTGTAGTCTTTGCCGACACGGGGCAATTATTCTATGTGGGGAATATGGCAAATTGTCCCGCCACATCAATCCGAAATGACCTCGTCGAGCGTCAGAGGCTCGGCTTTCTCCGCCATTTCCTTTGCAATCTCAGGCTCGTCCTCATCCTTTTTGCTCTTGGTTCCGGCAAGCATGCTGCTCACCTGGTCGACCAGATTGGGAATCATTCCAACGGCCTTGTCGAGAGAATTCATGTTGTTGTCAATCTGGAGCAGACGGACGCTTCCCTCCCTGATGACAAGAAACGCCACCGGCTGCACTGTCACACCGGCGCCTCCGCCGCCGCCGAAGCAGCGGTGTCCGGATTTGCCGTCAAAGTCCGAACCTCCCGAGGCAAAACCGTAGGACATCTTGGAGATAGGAATAATGGTTGTATCTCCGCTGACAATCGGATCTCCAATGATGGTGGACACGTCAACCATTTCCTTGATTTTTGACAGTGTGGTGTCCATCATGCCCTTGATGGGATGAACGGCAGCCTTTGCCTTTTCTGATGCGGCAGTTTCGGTGCTTTCAACCGTCGTCTTTTTTTCTGATGCGCTCATTGTCTTCAGACCTTTCTTTTATCATTCTTTTTGGATTTATATTTTGATGTGATTTTAATCTGCGCAACAACAAATCGGATAACAGCAGACAGTGCGTTTCCGACAATCAATATCGGGAACAAGGTAAGTTCCGCGATTAAGTATATATCAATCCCCTCACCTGCAAAATCGGGGACTATCTCTATGTCCTTTGTCCTGGCGTTTAACGGGTCATAGCCTCGGGTATGACCGAGCAGGAACGAAAGCGCCGGAAACGCCGCCGAACAAATCCTGCCGTACTGTATGGCGGTATCGGATGCGTCCTCTCCGGAGACAGAGACATGAAGCACCAGACGGTCTACCTTGATCCCGCGGTATATACGCACCATTGTCCCGCCAAGAGCTTTTCCGATATCGACAAAAAACCGGAACGCGCCGACAATCCCGCGCTGTTCAAAAAGCGTCCGGAAGAATCCATTTTCCTTCTGAGCGGGCTTTTGGGGCTTTTGTGTTGCATGATTCCTGCGCTTTGGCTTGCGTCTGATTTTTTTTCTCACCCATGCCAGCACTGTTTTCAATTGATTGAAAACAGTTGAGAAAATCCATTTCATTCCCTGGAAGATCAATGCCACAACTCTGCCCACTGCGGAAAAAAATCTGCGGAATAATCCCGGCGGCTTCCCGGACTCTTCCGGTTCACCCACAAGAGTGTACCGAAAAAAAAGAACCCTTATACGGACGGTAACGTCCGGTTCGTACCTGATGCAAAGATGAACCGGAACGCACATAGCCGCCAGCAGAATCAATAGGATAATCAGCAGAAGAACGCCGATGATTTTTAAGAGAAATCCGATGATTTTTAAAACAATCAAAGGCGTCCCTCCTTTATCATACTCCAGGGAAATTAAAAAAAGCAAAGCGCGAAGCGCCCAACAATGGGAGTCCAGGGGGAACTTGTTCCTCCTGGCAGGTGCCCTGCCGGGGTAGCCCTTTTTGCCATCGGCAAAAAGGCAGGGGCAGAGCCCATCGCCGCAATATGCCACGAATTATGATATACCCGGGCGCAACAGATCAAGTATCCAAAGTCATTAGTATTCGCCCAACCCCGTTTTAAATCCAAGCGCGTTTCGCTCGCTAATTATGCGCAGCGCTATGCTTTTTCCCCTTTTTTTTACAATCGCCTGCATGCCCTTAATTCTCAGTATTCTGTGCCTCGATTGCCTCTTCAAGGGTAATCTGGAGATTAGACTCGGTGCCGTCCGGAATGGCGGGAAGTTCACCCATGGACTCCAGTCCGAAGCAGCGCATAAAGTTGGAACTGGTGGCGTACTGCATCGGTCGCCCCGGCAGATCGAGACGCCCGCGCTCCTCTATGAGCCCGCGCGCCAGCAAGGTATTGACCACTCCTGAGCAGTCCACTCCCCTCACCCGTTCGATAAAATTCTTGGTCACAGGCTCGTTGTAGGCTATGACGGCAAGCACCTCCATCGCCGCGGCCGAAAGCGGAGCGTCCTTTTTCAGATCGAGCAGCGTGCGTATAATCGGGGCATATTCGTCGCGGGTGGACATCTGGTACTGCCCGCCCAGCTTCACCACACGAAGAGCTGATCCGTTCTGCTCGTAAAACTCGTTGAGTTCAGAGCATACTCCGTCAATCACGCCCTTGTCAACCCCCAGCACATCGGCCATTCTCTCGCAGCTCACCGGATCGCCGCCCGCGAATATCATAGCCTCTACGGTTGCTCTGAGTCCGATTGATTCCAATTGCGTCCACCACTCTCGTTAATTGTCATAATGTTGTTGTCGTCAATATTGACCTTTCGGTTGCGTATCAGGTCCAGCACTGCCAGAAATGTGGCAATCAGCTCACTGCGCGAATCGGCGCGTTCAAACAGCGTCGAAAAATGAAGCCGCTTCGATTTATAAATGCTCTTGAGCACAAATCCTATGCGTTCTGTGACAGATACGATTTTTTTGCCGACTATCGCCCGGAAATTTTCCTTGGACGGCGGCTTCTTCCTGAGTCCTCTGCCGATGGCGTTGACATAGGCCTTTACAAGCTCCTCTGCCCTGTGTGAACGGCTGTATGTCATATCGTGGCGTATCTTCATCTCCGGGCGTGTGAATCCGTCAAAGCTCACCTTTTCCGCAAGCTTTCCGGCCATCTGCTTGCAAAGCTGATACTCAATCAGTTCTCCGCTGAGTTCTTTTTTAAGTTCCTCGGCTTCCTCCTTGCGGGGCATCAGCATAGCCGTTTTGATGTAAACCAAACGGGACGCCATTGTGAGGAATTCGCTTGACACGTCCATATTTTCCAGACGCATCATATCTATGTGCTGCATATACTGCTCCAGCAGCTTGGCCACCGGGATATCATAAATATTGAGCTTGTTTTTGGAGATCAGATAAAGCAGCAGATCAAGCGGTCCCTCAAAGACCTCCAGCTTATAGGATATTTTTTCCATTTATTATACTATCGCTCTTTCGGTATAAAATACAAAATGAACAGGCTCTCAGACCGAATACATCTGAAGCATATTCTCAATGTAAGAAGGCGCTACATTCAGTCCAAGAAGGTCAAATAAACCGTCGACCAGCCCTCCGAGCCACTGGAAAAGCGAATATTCCAACGTCCACAGCGGACCGCTGAGGAATTGCATCACCACATAAAATACCACGATATAAACGATCGGATTGACCCGCTTGATCGCCTGCTCGATATTGTACATAATCCTGTCCGGCATAATCCAGTTGAGTATTCTGGAACCGTCGAGCGGCATCACAGGCAGCATATTGAACACAGCCAGTCCGATATTGAGTATGACGATTCTCAACATCACAAAATAGAAGGCATAAAAAAAGTCATAGCTCATGTCAAAGCACAGTCCGGCGCGGAATATAATCAGACCAAGCAGCGCCATGATCAGGTTGGAAAGCGGTCCGGCAAAGGCAACAAGCGCCATATAGCCTTGTCTGCGCTTCTGGTTGCGGAAACGCACCGGACTCACCGGAACAGGTTCTGCCCAGCCGAATCCTACGAGGAACATCATCATCGCCCCGAACGGATTGAGATGCGCCATCGGATTGAGGGTCAGACGTCCCGCACGCTCGGCAGTATCGTCGCCCAGAGCCTTTGCCATCAGTCCGTGCGCACATTCATGCACAGGCATGATGAAAAACAGCATCAGCACCATCGTCAGAATATAGAGCAGCATTTGCTGCGGGTCGCCAAGCGTACTGAAAAATCCCATAACGCAAAACCTTCCTTAATTGTGAGTAAAATTTGGGCATACTCCCCATTTAATACATTATCCAATATATTATATCCCATTCAAGATAAAAATGCAAGCATTATATTGTGAATGCACGGAAATCAATTAAAAAAAGAAAAAGCACGCAACGCCCATCGCTGCAACGCACCACGATTATGATATACCCGGGCGCAACAGACCACGTATCCCATTCAAATCCGCCCTGATCCCCGATTGACGCCGTACCCATCCAAAATTGATTTTCCCGAATCGTGGATAAAGCGCCTTGACAAGTGACATCCCGTTCGCTACAATAAATAAATGAAAAGCCACTGTTGATACTATCAAATATTTTCTCACTCATAGGAGGTTATCATGGACTTAAAACATGCCATTTCTCTCAAAAGCATACAGAACGCCCGTGAACTTGGAGGTTATATCACTGCTGACGGCAGAAGGATTAAAAACGGAGTCCTTCTGAGGACGGCAAGTCTGAGCCTTATTTCTGATGATGATATTTGTATGCTGACGGATACCTATCATCTACAGCACATCATTGATTTCCGCATGGAAGCGGAACTTCCGGGAGCGGAAGACCCGGTGATCGACGGGGTTAAGCATCACCATCTGGATGTGATCGACATGGCGGCTTCAGGGTTGGAGGAATATGCCCGGTCGGGAATAAGCAAGCCCGATGTGATGCAAATCGTCCGGCTTTCAGTGGAGTCCGGACTGATGAATGAGAATATGTATATCGGATTTCTTGCGAACGATGGGGGCAAAAAAGCGTTTTCCGAATTCTTCCGCATTCTTCTGAAAGCCGCTCCCGACCGCTCTGTGCTGTGGCATTGCACCAGCGGCAAGGACAGAACGGGGCTTGCCGCTATGCTGCTGCTTTCCGTCCTTGGCGTTGAAGAAGACGTTATCATGGAGGACTATCTGCTCACAAACGAGTACTACGCGGAGCAAATTGAGGGAATGAAGCTGCTATTGCAATCAAAGGGCTGCGACGACGCCTGTATTGATCAAGCCATCCTTGTATTCGACGCGGTCGATGAACGGTTCATGCAAAACGCGATTCACTATCTAAAAAAGGAATACGGTTCTGTCATAGGCTATATCCACAACGCGCTGCTTATCTCGCAGGAAGATATCCATATTCTCAAAGCAAAATACTTAGAGCCTCTGTTTTGAAAAAAATGACATTCCGTTCACTTATTGCAGCGAACGAAATGTCATTTTTCAAGACATCACAATCAGTATTGCCCGTTGGTTCTTATCA
>ONYN01000205.1 GCA_900322085.1 uncultured Eubacteriales bacterium
AAATCCTCGTTAATACACAAAGTATTGCCTGCGGTTTTGGCTTCATCTGGCGAAAAATCTGACTACGCAGTACGCACACGCGGAGATTCTCAACAGGCTCTTACATCTTCCTATACCCTACTCTCCTGTCTTGCGAATCTCGCACTCCAATTCCACTCCGGTTTCTTCCCGCACCGTGCGCTGAATCTTTTCAATAAGCCCCAGCACGTCGCCGCAGGTGGCTGCTCCGACATTGATGATGAAGCCCGCGTGCTTGACGCTCACCTGAGCGCCTCCCACCTGTGCGCCCTTCAATCCGCATTGTTCGATAAGTCCCCCCGCAAAATACCCGACAGGTCTTTTGAATACGCTGCCCGCACTGGGATATTCAAGCGGCTGCTTATCCTTGCGGCGGCCCATGAGTTCATCCATCTTCGCCTTGATTTTCTGTTGATCGCCTTTTCTGAGTCTGAGATTCAATGCCGTGATGACATACCCGCCATCCGAATAAACGCTGTGGCGGTAGGCAAAATCCAGCTCTTCTCCTTCGAATACGCCATATTCACCTGTGCGCAGATCGAGATGCTCGCAGGACACGACGACGTCCTTCATCTCTCCGCCATAGGCGCCCGCGTCCATGAATGCCGCTCCGCCGCACGAGCCCGGAATTCCCCATGCGAATTCCAGGCCGGTCAGCGAATGCTCCAGCGCAAAGGCGCACAGCTTGGAAAGCTGCGCACCTGCGCCGCAATGAACCGTCCCGTCGGAATGAAACCCGATGTCGCAGAATTCTCCGGCCAGTTTCAGCACCGCGCCTCTGATGCCATTATCCGAGACCAGCAGGTTGGAACCGTTGCCCAGCACGAACAGCGGAAGATTCTCTTGTTTTGCCAGGCCTGTCACTTCCGCAAGCTGTTTTTTGCTGCTCACGGTGACAAAGAGATCGGATGTGCCTCCGATCTTGAAAGATGTGTGGTTCTTCATTGGTTCGTCCGCTTTTACCTCGCATCCGAATGCTTCCAACCGTTCTTTGAATTGCAGATATTGATTTGCCATCAGGGTTAATTCCTCCGGGATGATTTTTTTATTGAATGACTCAATTACTCAGCGTTGAGATAGAGATTGGCAGCGCCGATGATTCCGGCGTCGTTGCCCAGCTTCGCTGTCACTATCTCGGTCTGCTTGGCGAGATTCTTGCCAAAGCGGTCCTTGTTCACATAGCTCATAAGGGGTGCAATAAGCGTGTCGCCTTCCTTGCTCACACCGCCGCCTATGCAGATGATGTCCGGCTGGAAGATGTTGATGACATTCGCTATGCCGCAGGCTATGTAGAAAATATATTGATCAACCACCTCGCAGCCCGCCTTGTCTCCCATGCGATACGCGTCAAACGCAGTCCTTCCGGAGACATTTCTCAGGTCGCCGTCGGTGAGCTTCCACATGTCGGAGGTCTTGTCGTTGAGCATCTTGATCTGGGTCTGATAGATCAGCGCTGTGGCCGAAGCATATACCTCCCAGCAGCCGTCTCTGCCGCAGGTGCAGTGCTGACCGCCCGCGACGATCACCATATGTCCCAGCTCGCCGCCCGCGTAATTGGAACCACTGTAGATTTTGCCATCAATGATGATGCCGCCGCCTACACCGGTGCCAAGTGTGATACAAACCGCGTTTTTCGCGCCCTTGGCCGCGCCCGCGATGGATTCGCCGAATGCCGCCGCGTTGGCGTCGTTCTCGATGAAGACCTTGCGTCCGAGACGTTCCTCCAGTTTCTCGGAGACCGGATAATTCTTCATGCCGAGATTGCCGGAGAATTCGAGCATCCCTGTGGCGGAATTGACCGAACCCGGACAGCCGAGACCGATGTGGTCCACCTCGTCAAAGCTGACTCCCGCGTTCTCCACTGCCAGATGACATGCCGTGGCAATGTCGTCCATGATATCGTCCGCCGGACGGGGAGGCTGATTGGGAGAATTGGTGGGAACGGCAGCCTTGCCGATGATCGCGTTGTTCTCGTCGACAACGCCTACCTTTACGCTCATGCCGCCGAGATCGATTCCAAGATTGTACATAATAAATACACCTCAACAATTTAATGATTTATCTTAGAGCCTGTTCAGGCTCTTTAACACACAGCGCCCGAAAATCAAAGGCACTCATGCATTAATGATTTAATAACAATTGCGATGATAACAAACGGGAATCATCAGCTGAAGCTGTCCCATTCCTCCTTGACTTCGGGGGTGGTGGGCACAACGTCCATGCCGAGATTGTGCAGAAGCTCCTGGGCGGCGTTATAGCCCATTTTCTTCTGGCGGTTGTTCATTGCCGCCACTTCTATGATGATAGCGAGATTTCGTCCGGGCTTTACAGGGATGGTGAGCATGGGGAGCTTATTGCCCAGCAGCTCGGTATATTCGTTTTCCATCCCCATGCGGTCGTAAACCTTCTCCGGATCCCAGTTTTCCAGACCTATGACCAGATCTATCTTCTCTGTGATCTTGACGGCGCCCATACCGAATATACGGCGGGCATTGATGATGCCTATGCCGCGCAGCTCGATGAAGTGGCGGATATTGGCCGGAGCGGAACCAACGAGCGTCTTGTTGGAAACCTTGCGGATTTCCACGGCGTCATCAGCAATCAGACGGTGACCTCTCTTGACCAGTTCGATGGCTGTCTCCGACTTACCTACTCCGCTGTCGCCCAGCAGAAGAATGCCTTCACCGTAAACCTCAACCAGAACGCCGTGGCGGGTAATTCTGGGAGCAAGTTCCACATTGAGCAGCGCGATAAGGTCGGACATGAAATGAGAGGTGGCTTCAGGTGTGACAAATACCGGCATATTATATTTCTTTGCCGCCTCAAGCATTTCCTCAAACGGCTCAAAGCTGCGGCAGAGAATCAGCGCCGGCGCGCCTCTTGACATCAGATCGTCAAGGCATTTCGCCCTCTCCTCGGCAGTGAATCTGCCAAGGTATGCCATCTCGGTGTTGCCGCAGACCAGTATGCGCCCGCTGTCGTAGAAATCGAAAAAACCCGTGAGTTCAACGCCAGGGCGGTTGACTTCATTGGAGGAAATAAGCACTTCCTCGGGATTTTTGTCGAGATACACGGTCTCAAGCGAAAACTCCTTGATGATCTTCGCAAGAGATACTGTGAATGTTATCGCCATTTTATACAACCTTTCCATTATAAATTTATTTTGCGAACGGAAATATCATTCTCACAACTACAGTTATTGTAATTATATCATACATTTGCATAAAATTGAAGTGTTTTTTGATAACTTTTTCTGTTTTTTTATCAATTTTTTTACCTCATCGAATCAGAATCAAAAAATCCCGAAAACGACTGTTTATGACTGCCGTCTTCGGGTATCTTGATTATTTTACGGGAGCAACCTGTTTGTTCACCACGTTGCGTGGTGTTCCTTCAATGAAGGATTTCAGGTTCTCCACGACAACCTCAAACAGCCTTTCACGGGTTTCTATCGGCGCCCACGCGATGTGCGGGGTGAATACGATGTTTTTTGCTCTGAAAAGCGGGGAGTCGGTATTCATTGGCTCCTCGGTCAGCACATCCACCGCCGCCGCCGCAATGATTCCTCCGTTGAGTGCCGCTGCCAGGTCGGATTCATTGACAATCCCTCCGCGCGATGTATTTACCAGCAGAGCCGTCGGCTTCATCTTGGCAAGCGTCCTGCCGTTTATCAATTCACGGGTACCGTCGTTCAGCGGACAGTGTACCGACACGACGTCCGACTCGCCCAGCAGACACGCAAGCGGCACACATCTGACGTATGGAATATCCGCGACACGCTCCGGTTCACGGTTGAATACCAGCACATTCATGCCGAATGCGTGTGCTATGGCAGCCACCTTCCTGCCTATTCCCCCGCAGCCGATCAGTCCGATTGTCTTGCCAGAAAGCTCATGGGTGCGCCTGCCGAAGCTGCTGAAATATTTCTTCTGCGCCCATCCGCCCCCGGCACAGTCGGCCGTATATTCCGATATTCTGCAAAAGTAGTTGAGTATCAGTCCGAATGTGTGCTGGGCTACCGCATCGGAGGAATATGACGGCACATTGCATACCGTAATGCCGAATTCATTGGCCGCGGGTATATCTACCTGGTCAAAGCCGGTTCCCATGAGTCCCACATATTTCAGGCTGCGGCATTTTTCCATCACCTCGCGGGTAATTCTGGTCTTGTTGCAGATCACCGCTTCGGAATCACCGATCAGATCGGCTGAATTCTCTCTGCCGGTCTCGCCGAAAACACGCAGCTCTCCCAATGCCGCAAGACCGCTGAGCGAAACATCGCC
>ONYN01000204.1 GCA_900322085.1 uncultured Eubacteriales bacterium
GAGAATATCTGAGTTTTGCGGGATAACTGATAAAGACATTGATTTTGAAAAGCACACAATCAAGATAGAGCGGCAATTATGCAGACTCCCACCGCACACATACTATATCAGTACGACTAAGAGACAGTCCAGTACAAGGACTATTCCCATCACAGAGGAAGTCTGTCAGTCTATCAGAAATCTAATGGCAAGGCGCACGGATGAAAACAAAAGATGTTCTGTCGATGGTATTTCCAACTTTCTGTCATTCACTCGGAACAATACGCCCAGAACAAAAGAAGATTGGTTAGCAGTGTTCCGCACGTTACAACACAGATATAAGAGAGAGTTTAACGCTGACCCGCCAAACATCACCCCTCATATCTGCCGTCATACCTACGCCACAATACTTGCGCAAAAAGGCTTTTCGCCTAAAACAATCAGTTATATTCTGGGGCACTCAACCATCGTTATCACAATGAACACATATGTTGACTGCTCAGAAGATTCTGCACGGACTGAGTTTGAAAAGATATTATGCAGCCACGATTAACATAATTTAAGTTCCAACTTTTTTCCAACTTTTCGCGAAGAAACTATGTGCAGATATGAAAATTTATATCAAAAATAAGCTGTTTTTTGGCAATATTATTCACTATAATATTCATGTAAAGCCCGTAAACCAACGTATTTTAGGCAATTCTGGGCGATTGATAATATCTTTCCATCAAATTTATATTATTTTATATATTTTCTGATTTATTTATAAATTTATTCATATTTTGCAGTCAAATGAGATACATTCCCCCTCACGGGCTCCTGTGGAAAAGTCAATATGAACCGATTTTGTACCGTCCGGAAGCTCAAAGGCAAGCCATCCTTCGGTTTCCTTTCCCGGATAGATGATTCCGTCGAAGAGCCTGAATCCGTCAATGTGTTCCTTGCCGTACATTACGGCTTCATGTGAATGGGGACAGGACTGTCCCGAGGGCAGTGCGTATGCCGTTATGCATGCCCGTGTGCTGAAAATAATTCCCGCGCCGCTTGCGTTAGTGAGATTAAGGGGGATGAATATGTATTCCTGCCCCTCGGTCGGTGAATCTTTGTGAATGGCCGCGCCCTGTATCATTTTGTATTGCGTGTCGCTGTAGACGATTTTCTCTCCCTCGTCGGGGATAGCTGCTTTTTTGGGGGCTTTGCAGCCTGTGGGGAAATTCAGGATCATAATTCCCGCGAGAATCAGGGCAGCCCCTCTCAATATGCTGCACAATCTGTCAATGCGTGAAAGTTTCTCCATGTCTTCATACCTCCATCATGTTAGTTGCACCATCATTATATGAGCGATTGTTTTTGCGCATGATAAAAAGACCGCCGTATCTTTTTGGGATACGGCAGCCGGAATGGATTCTTTTGAGGGATGGTGGAGATGGCTTTGAAGGTGTTATTCTATCAGCTCATAAAATTCAGCAAGCGCTTTTTCATTGAAAGCCTGCGCGTCAAAGGGTCTGAGCGAATGGAGGCGTCCGTCGAAGTAAGCCCTCATTCCGTCGAGTACACCTTGTGTGGAGCTTTCGACCAGCAGTCCGCAGCCGTTGGAACGGAGGAATTCTCCGGGGCCGGGAATGTCGGTGGATACGACCGGCTTGCCCAGAATCAGAGCCTCCATGATGACCATTGGCAGCCCCTCGTAAATTGACGGGAGGATAAACGCATTACAGGCTTTGAGAATAGGATAGGGGTTGCTCAGCGAGCGGATGATGATGATATTGTCAAGCCCGGTGGCTTTGACTTGCGCGCAGATGTTGTCAAACTGATCGCCGTGACCGCCGATGATGATAAGGCATACGTCGCCGCGCTCTGAAGAGAGGGTTTGAAATGCTTCCACAAGCCGGTCAAGGCCTTTTTCCACGTAATAACGGGCAATGTCGATGAATTTAACAACATTTTCGTCGGCGAGAATCTCTCTGACACGTTCGGGCGACATATTGCAGTAGGTGTCCTCGTCAAAGGCGACAGGCTCCTCCGCTCGTTTCAGGATATACCCGATGTTGTTGAGATTGTGAGCCGCGCAGATTCTGCTTTCAGGAGCGGTGGGAATGTAGCGCTTGATTTCCGACACCATGCTTTCACGCACCACGGCAATTTTTTCAAAGCCGTTGTAGGCGGTCATCAGGGAATGACGGTGAACGGAAGTGCGGCTGCGGTTTTTGCTTTCCTGCATTATGTCATTGTGGACATAGATGATGCGTTTAGCGTCAGCCGAATTCAGCAGATGAATGACAAATTTTTCATATCCCGTGTAGTGAATCACCGCGTGAAAATCAATGCCGCAGAAGCAGCGCAGCAGATCACGGCGGGAGAGACGTTCCACCGCACGCCTGATGAAGCCAAAGTCCCAATTCATGTGAAAATAGAGATATTGGCAGATGGCCTCATAGTATGTGACAGGTTTTCCGGCGGGCATAGGAAGGTAGCCAATGTCTCTGCCGAAGCGGTTGACGGCGCCTATGCTGCCTTGCACCAGCTTCTGATAAAACGTCAGCAGATAATTATATCGCGTGGTATCGGTGTTTTCGAGTATTCCCATCAGGGCGGTTGTAATGCCGTTTTTCATCAGGTTGCCGGCGTAAATCAGTAGATTGGGTCTGCCGTTGTGAAAGGCGGAGCCGTCGATGACTTCCATGCCTTCCGACTGTCTGCCGAAGAACACCAGTCCGACGAGTTTTTTGGCGGAGTCGGGACAGTCGTATCCGGTGAATTTCTCCATGATATCGCTATATGGCGGGAAGGCAGGGGAATTGACTTCGTCAACAAGTGACATGGGGTCGGTGACAATGGGGAACGGAAGCTCTTCAATGGGAAAATACATGCTTCGTGTGTTCTGATACTGCTGACTGTCGTAGGCGTAAAGAATGATTTTGCGACCGGTGTCCGCAAAGTCAAACAGCACGCTGGAATAGTCTGTGATCAGGCAGTCGGCCGCGGCAAGCACCTCATAGGTTTCAAAATCGGCGGGGAAAGGTATGACGCGTCGGTAGGCGGAGAAATCAATGCTTCCCGCCGCCAGATGGTGCAATTTGGCTATGACAACCACATGATCGTCCGCCGAACGGTCGAGCGCTTCCAGCGCGTCTGTCAGCATTCGGGAATGATACCGTTCTTCGTCCTCGCCGTTACATTCCTTCCATGTAGGCATAAATACGGCGACGCGTTTTTCACTCAGGCCAAGCTGTTCGCGGACCGATGCGGCGGCTTGATGGTCAAATAAGATGTCGTTGCGCGGATAGCCTGATATCACATACTTCCCCTTGAAAAACGGCGCTATCATGTAATCCTCGCGCATTTTGTCAAAGGTGAAGCGGTTGGGATAGAGCAGATAGTCCGACATCAGGAATATCCTTTGCACGTTGCCGATCGTGTGGGGGTTGTCCCTGATGGAACGTCCGAGCCCCTTGAGCGGGGTGCCGTGCCATGTGTTGAGCAGGATCTGCCCCGGCTTTTTGATGAAGAAGAGCGGAAATGACACGTTGGTGATGAGATATTTTGCCGACGCCAGCAGCTTTAAATAGAGCTTGTCGTATTTGACGACCGCCTTTGCACGGCTCATGCCGTGCTTTTTTAAAGCATGGCAGACGGAATGAAAATATTTTGGATTGGCGGCGACAAATATTCTGTATTCCGAGAGTCGTGAGTCGGCACATATTTCCTTCAGCAGCCAGAAGGGATTGCCGGTGATGCCGTCGCCGTTGAAACATTCGATGAGGATTGTGTCCTCCGAAACGGACAGCTTTTCGTAATAGGCTGTGTAGCGGAATTTGGCGAGCTTGGGGGAATTTTTATATAGGCTTACCGCCTTTTTCAAAGGATTCAATTCAAACACTCCTTACGCAAAAATCATTCCCATGTTTTCCATATGTCGGGGCAATAGCCGACGGTGGCCTTTTTGCCGTTGCGGACGATCGGAGTGCGGAACATAGCGGGATTTTCCAGAAGTTTCTGTTCCACGGCGGATTCATCCGCAAGGTAGGCGCAGAAGCCCTGCTCGTATGCCTTGGATTTTTCGTCGATGAGATTTCTCATGCCGCCGACCGCGTTTTTGACGCTGTTGTATTCGCCGTTGCTCATGCCGTACCGGACTATGTCGATGAACTGGTATTGAATACCGCGTTCCTTGAAGTATCGCTCCGCCTTTTTGGTGTCGAAGCACTTGCTTTTGCCAAATATCTGAATGTTCATTTTTTGCAGTCTCCTTTTTTGGTTGGAAGATAAAGATAGAAGGTAGGAGGTAGGAGGTAGGAGGTGACAAAGTAACGTATTAACGTATGTTGTTTTAAGTTTCGGGTTGATTGGCGAGCTTCTCACGCTGAATTTGCGAAAAAATACAGCCGCAGTAATTCTGCCGGTAGAGTCCGTACTGCGCCGAAAGCTCTATGGAACGGCGGTAGCCGTTTTTCTTCTTGAAGTCGGAGCAGAGGTATTTTACGCCGTACTGCTGCGCAAGCGCCATGCCGATGGCATTGAGCTTCTGTGCGTTTTTGTAGGGGCTGACGCTCAGCGTGGTTGTAAAATATTCATATCCGCCTTCCGCCGCGGCCCTTGCCGATTCCTCCAGACGCAGCCGGTAGCATTTGAAGCAACGCTGACCGCCTTCCGGCAGGTCTTCCAGACCCTTTGCAATGGCAAAGAATTCACGGCTGTCGTAACGTCCTTCGGTGATCGCTACAGGGTGCGGATACGGTGCCTCGGATACAAGCCTGTGCAGCTCTGCCACGCGCTTGTAGTATTCCTCAGCGGGGGTTATGTTGGGGTTGTAATAAAATAGCGTTATGTCAAAATAGTTCGACAAAAATTCCAGCACCGAACTGCTGCAAGGCGCACAGCAGCTATGAAGCAGCAGCTTCGGAATACGACCCTCGTTGCGCTTTATTTCTTTTTCACACTCGAGATGATAGTTGATTTTCTGATTGCCGTTCAAATTAACGCCGCCTTTGTGTAGTTCTCTGCGTATCATTATATCAAATGTCTGTGGTACATTGCAATAGGAGATTAACCTACATAAAAAAATTGACAAAAAATTCACCTATTATGGTAGGAGCGGTTTGCAATTCCTGAAAAAATATGTTATAATGAAAAATACTCAGAAATTTTTAAGAGCCTGCCGACGTATCTCGGCAGGCTCTAACAGGCGGGTGTATGTAAAAAATGGGAGAAATGTCGCCCATGATGAAGCAATATCTTGAAATAAAGGCGCAGAATCCCGATGCGCTGCTTTTCTTTCGGCTCGGAGATTTTTACGAGCTGTTTTTTGACGATGCAAAGCTGGTGTCAAAGGAGCTTGATCTGACGCTCACGGGAAAAATCTGCGGTATGGAGGAACGCGCACCTATGTGCGGCGTACCCTTCCACTCCTATGAGTCCTACGCCGCGCGGCTCGTGGAAAAAGGCTACAAAGTGGCCATTTGCGAGCAGCTCGAGGATCCCGCCACAACCAAAGGGCTTGTAAAGAGGGGCATTGTCAGGATCATCACCGCCGGCACCATCATCGAAAATTCCATGCTGGACGAGGGGCGCAACAATTACATCGCCTGCGTGTGCTGCTCAGATGGAATGATCGGGCTGTGTGTGGCCGATGTTTCCACCGGCGAACTGAATGTTACCCAGATCAGCGGCGCGGCGTCATTCCAGAAGCTTTGCAGTGAGCTGGGCAAATTTGACCCGCACGAGATACTCATCAATTCTGCGGCGCTGCGTCTGGTCGGCCTTGACAAATTTATAAAAAGCCGTCTGAACGCGTCTGTAGAACTTCTTGACGATGAAAAATTTGAATA
>ONYN01000203.1 GCA_900322085.1 uncultured Eubacteriales bacterium
CAACTTGCCGCGGATATATTCAATTATATGCTGCCCGCACAAAACGAGGCGCTCATTGTTTCGGCTGTTGCCGTGCTGCTGATCATCGGCGGACCCGCCGTGTTCTCGCTGCTCAAAAAATACGGACTGACGCAGGAACAGTTTGAGCATCGACGTCTGCTCAGGGAACTCATCATCAGAAAGGCGGAGGAAATGCAGCTCAGTGACCGCGAAAAATACATGCTTGATCTGGTGGTGCTGGACGGATATACCGCCGAACAGCTCCCCGACAAGATGATGCTGTCACGCAACACTGTCCGCGCCCAGAGTCGCAATCTGCTCAAAAAACTGGATGTGGAGGAGCTTTCGGGACTGCGTGAATTCTTTGACGGGCTGCTGGCAAACCCATCAGAAGCACCGGCCGCAAAGTGATTGACCGGGGATTAAATCAACACAAGGACATTGGATGCGCTGTTTAACCGGTGCTTTCAATGTCCTTTTTATATTATTATGTTATTATTATATTTCCATGATTTTTCATTCCGACATGTTGACATATCAACGAATCTTGGTTATAATTATAATAATTGTTTGTATATTGGTTTATATGCCACAAAAATTTGGCATATGTTTTTCGCTGCGTTGTGAAAGGACGAAATTGGATATGCAGGAAAACAGATTTGAATTATTCGACGTCTCCGTATCGCTCATCTGCAAGAGTATTCAGAAGATCAAAAGCGAGGTCATGCATGCTTACGGGCTGAAAAGCTCGCATGTATTCTTTATCGTGCAGCTGGAAGGACGCGATGAAGGCCTCACCGCCACCGAACTTTCTCACGCCGGAAGAATGGACAAAGCTCAGATTTCTCGCGTTGTGTCCGAGCTGATCCACAAGGGCTTCGTCGCCCGGATTGCCGGCGAGGGGCAGAAGTATAAAAACAAGCTTATTCTTACGGAATCGGGCAAGAATATTGCGCGGGACCTTGACTACCTGATCGCAAGAGCGCTCGAATATGTCAGCGGGTCCATCCCCGTATCCGACCTTGAGGTCTTTTACCGCACACTCTTTACCATAAGCGACAACCTGTCTTCCCTCATTGAAAAGCCGGAAGCTCTCGCACCAGTCAATTGATTGTTTTATGATCAGGTTTTGTTTGTTATATTCATAATTGATATGCATTTATGTTAGGAGAATTTTTTATGTCAAAAATCAGGATTATTACCGACTCAGCAAGCGATATTTCCGAAAAGCACGAGAAGAAATACAACATCAAGGTGGTTCCCTTTAAAATTGCCATCGGAGACAATACATACATAAGCCGTGTGGATTTCAGCAATGAGAAATTCTACAGCATGATGGAGGCTTATGACGGACTGCCGCTGACGTCTCAATTCACGGCCTTTGAATTTCAGGAGGTTTTTGAGGAGATGTACAAGGACGGCGTTACCGATGTGATCTGCGTTCTGATAAACGCACAGGGTTCCGCCACATACAACAACTCCATTATGGCGGCCGATAATTTCTTTGAGGAAAATCCTGAGGCGGTGGGCAAGATCCGCTTCACATCCATCGACGGCAGAAGCTACACCGGCGCTTACGGCTACGCCGTGGTGGAAGCAGCCAAAATGATTCAGCGCGGCGACAGCGTTGACCATATTATCGACTTCATCAACAACTGGGTGGAGAACTGCACCATCTTCTTCGCCCCCTATTCCCTCAAATACGCAAAGAAATCCGGGCGTATTCCCGCCGCTGCCGCGTTTGTGGGCGACGCGCTCGGCCTTAAACCCATCATGCGGGTATTTGACCACGTGATCACCACCGACGAAAAGGTGCGGGGTGAAAAACTGATTATTCCCACTATCGTCAAAAAGACTGCCGCTGAAATCGAGCCTCAGACGCCTTACTGCATCGTTTACGGCAACGATGCAGCCGTGTGCGACGAACTGGCAAAGGCTATGTATCAGAAGCTTGGATATCCCCCGGCCGGATTCTATCAGATCGGTGCGGCAATCGCCGTCAATGCCGGTCCCAGAGTGGTCGGTACCATCTTCAAAAAGAAAAGATAATCTGTTTTTGGCAGGGTCATTCCCCCGGTATGCCGCTTTTTATGGGTAATATTATTAAATAAATCAATGCAGGGGAATTATTTTGCGGAACAATGGCGAATATTGTAAAGCATACTTGCATTTTCGGCAAACACGCTATATAATATGAAAGGTCGCTGAGTCTGCTCGTCAGAATCTCCGCGAAAATACGTTGAAAAGAGGAATTATGTTTATGAGCGAAGCAGTACAAGAAAAAGAAACACAGAACGAAGAAGTCAAGAATGAAACCGCCAATAACATGCCGTTTACCCCGAACGAAGGCAAAAACCTCGTCATAACTACCGATGACGGCAGCTTTGAACGCTATCCCGTCAAGACCCCCATTATCAAGAGCGGCGACGATCTTGTCGCTCTGCTCAATGAGCTGGTCAAGCCCTATCTTCAGGAGGGTGACATGGTCTATATGAGCGAGAAGATTCTCGCTATCAGTCAGGGACGCGCCTTCAAAATCGAGGACATTAAGCCTTCGCGTCTGGCAAGATTCCTCACTAAATTTGTCTATAAATCTCCCTACGGCATCGGACTGGGCATGCCTGAAACGATGGAGCTGGCTATCCGCTCTGTCGGTCGTCCCAAGATTATCTTTGCCGCCATTATCTCCGGCATCGGCAAGCTCTTCGGAAAGCGCGGCGTCTTCTACAACATTCTCGGTCCCGCGGCAAGAGCCATTGACGGTCCCTGCGACTGCACCATTCCTCCCTACAACGGATACGCCAAGATGGCGCCGGACAAGCCCCATGAGGCAGCCAAGAAATTTACCGAAGCGATGGGCGGCAACAAGGTGATTGTCGTTGACGCAAACGACATCGGCGTAAACATTCTCGGCAAACCCTCTCAGGACGTTCCCGATGAATTCTACTCCAAGATTTTCAAGGACAATCCCCTCGGTCAGGGTCACGAGCAGACGCCTCTCTGCATAGTCCGCAAGATTGGCTGATGTATTCGATGTATTCGACAAAGTAACAAAACAAAAACGGCAGCGCCCTTCCTTTGAGAAAGTACGCTGCCGTTTTTTATTTTTTCTTTTTTTCTTTTTTGATGCTTATTCCTTTTCTTCCGCGTAGGATACGGAGATGACTATCTCGTTGTCAATAATGGTGACGTTTTTAAACTTGACGTCGTGAATCATATCGCTGACAATGCCGGCTGCCCAATTTTTGAACCAATCCTTCACTCCGTTCCACCAGTGTTCAATGGCGTTTTTATTTTCGTCCTCATTGTCCTTGATTTCATCGACTTCCAGACCGAGCTGCTTGATGGTAACTTCGGAGATCTTATCGTTGAATTCGGTAGTATCGTAATAAATCATTCCGTTGTAAATCGAAATATTATCGCTGACGGCGTACTTGCCAAAATACGTAACCAGCATTTCCGACGGAAGACTGAGGCTGCCCACATAGGCACTTTCGAGCGAAATGATAATGTACGGATCATCGAAACTGAGTTTTGCAACCGCTCTGATCGGCCATGTAATGCCTTTATACTTCGCGCGGCAGTAGATGGTCGCCTTGTCGTTGGCAATCACCGAAAAGAGATCGCTGATTTCTATGCCATGCTCAGCTGTCTTTTCGGCGGATTTTTCATTGAGAACCTGAAGAAACAGATTGACTTCGTCCGAATTAAAGGAAATCTCCTTCTCACTGAGCAATTGCAGCGCGGAATCCACTATGACGTCGGACATTTCCGACTTTACTTCCGGAGCGGAGGGCATTTCGTCTCTTGTGGCAAGGAACAGAACCACTCCGGCGCCGATGACCACCACCACAATCAAAAACAGAAGCAACGCGCCTATCGCCCCGAATATTTTCATCGCAACGCCGGGCTTCTTTGGTTCATCGGGCGTTGACTTGCCACCCGCGCCGCTTTTCAGCGCGGGTGCCTTGCCGGATTTTTGCAGCATTTCATTGCTGCCGGCACTCTGCGCCTTGCCGCTCTTCTGCTTGGGCGATGATAAATCCGCCGAAGCGGTGGACTGAGCGGTACTGACTGACGGCTGAACATGTTCTCCGTCCGACGTACTTCCTCCCAGAGGAATCACAACATTTTTTTCTTCTTCCATGTTTCATTTCTCCTTCTTAAATAAAATGGTGCGGTGATAAATATTTGAATTTGACTGAGCAAATAACGCGTTTTATCTTTTCAGTTCCAATATCGTCACGCCGGTCTCGCCTTCACCGTAAACGCCCAGCCGGAAGGACTGAATACTCGGGTGCTTGCGGAAATGCTGGTGAAGACCCGCGCGAAGCGCACCGGTTCCCTTGCCGTGAATCACTCTGACCTCCCCCAGCTTCATCACGATGGCGTGGTCGATCACTCTGTCGACTTCCAGAATTCCCTCTTCGACGGTGCAGCCTCTCACATCAACCTCGGTCTGAACCTTCTTGGTGTCGATACTGTGGGTGGTTCCGCTCTTTTTGCGCTGATTGCGCCCGTTGAGGGTGACTTTGCTCTCCTCCACCAACCGAAGCTCACCGAGCTTGACCCGGGATTTGATGATGCCCATCTGTACCTCGACATTGCCCGATTTATCGGGCAGGCGAGTCACCGTCCCCCGTTCGTTAATGCCGAATACCTCAACGGTATCGCCGATTTTCAGCGCCCGCGGCAGCACATAGCCTTCATTGGATCTGGTCTCGACCGGATTGACCGAATCCTCTATCCTGCGCAGACGTGCGCGAAGGCTCGCCTTTGCGTCTCCGTTGAGCGCCGAGATTTTGGCGGATTCGTAATCCTTGCGCAAACGGTCGATTTCTTTGATGAGATCATCTGCCTCAGAACGCGCCTGAGATACAATGCGGTCGGCTTCCCGCCGTGCGCTCGCTATTTCGTCCCGCTTCTGCTGTTCCAGCTTCCGCTCCTTTTCGAGCATTTCGGCCTTCAATGCCTCCGATTCGGCGCGGATTCTGTCCGCCTCCTCCAGCCTGCGTTCCATCTCCTGACGGGAGCTGTCAAGCTGCGCCACAACATCCTCCACGCGGGTATTGTCACCCGAAACAAGTGTCTGCGCACGTTCCACCACTTCGTCCGGCATGCCGAGATGCGCGCATATCGCAAACGCGTTTGAACGTCCCGGCAGTCCGATAAGCAGCTTGTAGGTCGGGCGAAGGGTTTCCACATCAAATTCACAGCTTCCGTTTTCTACGCCCGCCGTCGTAAGGGCATAGCTCTTAAGCTCGGCGTAATGGGTGGTTGCGGCAATTCTTGCGCCTCTGCCCCGAAGCTGCTCGATGATGGATTCAGCAAGCGCGGCACCTTCGATCGGGTCGGTGCCTGCGCCCAGTTCGTCCAGCAGCACCAGGGAATGTTCTCCTGCCGCTCCGAGAATCCTGATAATATTGGTCATGTGTGCAGAAAAGGTGGAAAGTGACTGTTCAATGGACTGCTCGTCGCCTATGTCGGCAAGAATATTCTCAAAGACCGAAACCCGGCTGTTGTCTCCCGCCGGAATCATCAGTCCGCACATGGTCATTGCCGTGAGCAGTCCCAGCGTCTTGAGCGTGACAGTCTTGCCGCCGGTATTGGGACCGGTGATCATCAGCGTATCAAAATCCCCGCCCAGACGGATATCCGACGGAACCACCTTTTTCTTATGAATGAGCGGGTGACGCGCCTTTTTGAGGTCGATCACTCCATCGGCTGTCACTACGGGAAGAGAAGCGTCCATATCATAGGCGAGATTTGCCTTGGCAAAGAGCAGATCAAGCGCAATCATGTTGTGATAGCTTGCAATCAGCATGTCGGCATTGTCGCCGCATTCGCCCGAAAGAGCCGTAAGTATCCGCTCGATTTCCTCCTGCTCGCGGCCTTTGAGGAGCTTGATGTCGTTGTTGGTCTCCACCACCGCCATTGGCTCGATGAATACCGTCGCTCCCGATGATGAGGTGTCATGTACGAGTCCTGCCACCTGACTGCGGAATTCCGCCTTGACCGGCACCACGAAGCGCCCGTCGCGCATGGTGACAAGCGCGTCCTGCAAATATTTCTGGTATGTTGCCGAGCGAATGAGCTTGTCAAGCTGCTCACGCACACGGCTTTCGGCACTCTTTATCTTGCGGCGGATATCAAAAAGCTCCGCCGAGGCACGGTCATTCATCTCATCCGGACTGTCGATGGAGGTGACAATTTTGTCCTCCAGACGGTTGTTGGAAGCCAGCGTCATAAAGAGTCCGTCCAGCGATGTGGATACCCCTTCGCAATGGCTGCGCCAGTCCCGCAGTGTTCGTATGGTGCGCATCACTGAGGCAATGCGCAGCAATTCTCCCATCGAAAGCACCGCTCCCGACTGCGCCCTTCTGAGGGCATTGGTAATATTCGGCGCCCCCGCAAAGGAAGGCGTGCCGAATCGGCCTGCCAGCATATGCGCGTCGGACGTCTGTTGCAGCATCTCGTGAACCTTGTTCAGGTCGGTCTGCGGCTGTATTCTGAGCGCCTCGTCGGCCGCATCGGCACAGGAACATTTTGCGGCAAGCATCTCCAGCACCTTGCCGAGTTCAAGCACTCTGTAATCTCTGTTTGTGTCCATTTTGTCTCCGTTACATTAGTTTATTTAGGTGATTGTGAAATTTGAAAGCACATCATAAATCGGGGCTTTGCGGTTTTGCATTCATAAGCTTTTTCTCCGTTTTTGGGGAAGGCAAGCCTTAATTTGTCACCTTATCTGTTGCGCCCGGGCCCCGATTTGCATCACAGTGCATCGTAGCGATGGGCTCTGCCCCTGCCTTTTTGCCGAAGGCAAAAAGGGCTACCCCGCAAGGCGCTGCTTTGGGGAAAAGACCTGCCAGGGAGCCTTGCCCCCTGCACCCCACGCTCGCTAATTATTTCGCTGCGCTATGCTTTTTCTTTTACAATTGCCTGATGATTTTATTGACATAATCCGTATTTTTTGCGGTCATCTCGACCCATGCCGGTCGGAATCCGCATTTTGCGGCATTCCGGGCGGAAGCAATATTTGACCATGCAGCGCAGTAAAAGGGAATCTTGTCCCGTGCTATTATTTCATAAGCCAGTCTCGACGTAACCGCCGAAGCCACCGACTGCCTGCGATATTCCGGCAACACATCAACGCCTATCTGCCACATCGTTTCGCAATCGGCGGATGCTCCGGCAAGTCCGACAAGCTTTCCACCGTCAAAGGCTCCAACTGCCAGGACGTCCCTTTCACTGTGTTCTTTGCAAATCGCGTTGCCAAACTGCGGAAGGTAATATTCTTCAAATTCGTTTTTTTCCATGACCCGCAGCTCGTACTGACAGTCAGGTTTTTCTATCCGTTCGGGCACGGGAAGATAGTATCTCGCCATGAAGCACACTTTATGCCCGTACTTCATCAATTCATCGTTCAGGGCAAGCAATGCGGGCGTTTCAAAGCAACGCACCGCTCCGTACCTGTTTATGTATTGACCGGCAAACGGCGCGAAATCTTCACTGACCGAAGCCACTACATTATTTCCGTATGAAACAAGCTGACAGAAAAAAGGCAGTTCAAGGTATTTGTGCGCCATTTCGTTCCGGCGCGAGATAACAACCTTATTCCCTCCGGAACAAAAATCCTCCGGTTCACAGCTCAGGTCGATTGCCGACTGCTCCATGGCGGTGCGAAGTATATAATTGTATGTCATCCTATTGATACCGCTCTCATTAATTCTATTCTACATCATCGTGCGCAAAAATTCAAGAGTCGTGAGGCTCTTTTCTATCTTGGATAATGTAAAAGCCTCCGCCGCGCTGCAAAACTGCTGAAGGCTCTCACCGCTCAGCGAAAATGCAAAGAGTTTTCTCAGATCGGCGTAAATTGAATGACGCATGGCCGTCATGGCGCCTCTGCTCAGTTTCAGTGCATATTCATCCCACCTAACGCCGCAATCGGCGCAGGATATCTGCCCTTTTGAGGGAATAAAAAGCATGGTTTCATGCTCATACGCACCGCATCCGCGGCACATGACAAGATCGGGCATATAGCCCGCCATGCTCAGCATACGCATTTCGGATGCCGCCTTGATCAGCATGGCGGGACGTTTATCCTCCGAAAGATACCACAGCGCCGCCCGCATCAATCGCAGATAATCGGCGGCGGGCTGTTCCTCCGGCGCCAGCTCCATCGCAAGCTGACAGAGATACTGCCCTACCGACAGCCGGACAAGATCCTCCCGCAGTCCTGTGTAAAGCTCCTCGTACTGCGACTCGTCTATGATGTAATGGTCCCTGCTGCGAAACAACTCGTAGCTGCCATAGACAAACATCGCCGTCGCGGTGGAATTCTTGTTTTTCATGCTCCTTGCGCCTCTTGCAACGGCATTGATCACCCCGTGTGTATCGGTCAGGATCGTGCAGAATCTGTCGTTGTCACCCGAAAGTTTTGCCTTCAGCACTATTCCCGAAACCGTCAGATTCATTTGCTTCACCTCCGACAGCTTCACCCGCGGACGAATTCGTCATCTGCGGACGTGCAATGTACCCCTGCGCGTAAATGTCTATCCCGCGGCTGAGCAGATAATAATCCACCCGTCCTGTCTCAATAAATTTTATCCATGCCTCACTGCTGTCCATTTTTTCATTTCCTCCGAAATTTTATCATTAATCAATCATTTGTCATTTCAAAGCGCGTTGCAAACCCGCTTATTACTATCATTGACAGATTATTATAAAACTTCAGAGTATGCATAGATAATTTACAAAAAATTATTTTTCCTCCACATAGCCGAAGCGTTTCAGTCCTCCGGCTTTGTTCCGCCAGTCGGGCGTTACCTTTACCCACAGCTTGAGATTGATCTTGGCGTCAAGAAATTTTTCAAGGTCGACTCGGGCATATGTCCCGATTTTTTTGAGCATTGTCCCGCCTTTACCGATGATGATGCCCTTGTGGGATTCTTTTTCACAATAAATGGTCGCTTCGATGTCCATCAGGGAGCCGTCGGGACGCTCACGCATTTTTTCTATCTCGACCGCGGTGCCGTGGGGAACCTCGTCGCTGAGCAGCCGCAGCATTTTTTCCCGGATGATCTCGGCGGCAATTACTCGCTCCGGCTGATCGGTAAGCGTATCCTCATCAAAGAAATGCGGGCCTTCCTCCGCCATATCGCAGAGCTTTTCGACAAGCTGCTCCACTCCTTCGCCCTCCTGCGCACTGATAGGGATGATTCCGGCGAAATCGTACAATGCCGCAAATTGCGAAATACGTTCGAGCAGCTTTGTTTTGTCGCCGAGTCTGTCGATCTTATTGATGGCCAGCACAACCGGCATATCCAGCTTTTTGAATTTTTCGATCAGCTCCAACTCCGCTTCGTGAAGCTTTCCGCTCTCTTCCACCACCATCAGGCACATATCAACATCGCCGATACTGTCCACAATAGTCTTGACCATGTAGTCGCCCAGCTTATTCTTGGGCTTGTGCATGCCGGGTGTATCGGTAAAGACAAGCTGCGTCTCGCCGTATTCCCCCGCGTTCATCACGCCCATGATCTTGCTGCGGGTGGTCTGGGGCTTGGCCGAAACAATGGCAATCTTCTCCCCCAGCAGACGGTTGAGCAGCGAGGACTTGCCCACATTCGGCTTGCCGACGATGGCGACAAATGCGGATTTTGTTGTTTTTTTGTTATCCAAATTTTTCAACCCCGAATTAAATCAGTTTTTCTGCCAATATTATACCACAGCATTGACACAATGAAAAGATTTTTACAGGAAATTTATGTTTTTTTAAAGCTTTTAAAGCTTCACTTAAAAATCATAATCATTTTCATAAACAGGTATTGACAAACATAGAATAAAATCATATAATATTGTCAGAATTAAATTGAGTTCAATTTAATTTAGTTAAATTCATTTGATTGGAGGCATAATCAATGACAATTTATGATTTCACTGTTAAGGACGCTCAGGGCAATGACGTCAGTCTGAACGATTACAAAAACAAGGTGCTGCTCATTGTCAACACCGCCACAGGATGCGGATTTACACCTCAGTACGAGGGATTGCAGGACCTTTATGAGAAATATCAGTCTCAGGGGCTTGAAATTCTTGACTTTCCCTGCAATCAGTTCGGCAATCAGGCACCCGGCACCGAGGAGGAAATCGTCGATTTCTGCCAGTCCAGATACGGCGTCACCTTCAGGCAATTCGCCAAAATAAGCGTCAACGGAGACGACGAACACCCTCTCTACACATATCTGAAATCACAAAAGGGCGGATTCCTTGGCAGCAAGATCAAGTGGAATTTCACCAAATTTCTTGTCGACCGCGACGGTAATGTGGTTGAACGCTTTGCTTCCACAGTTACGCCGGAAAGCATTGAGAACAAAATTAAGGAGCTGTTATAATGAATTACTCGTATGAACCCCAGGGTGTCTGCCCTATGCAGATAGACTTTGACATCGACGGCGACGTCATTACCAACATTAAATTCACAGGCGGCTGCAACGGCAATCTCAAAGCGGTTTCCAAGCTCGTCAACGGCTGGACAGTCGACAAGATCGAGGAGGCACTGAGCGGCAATACATGCGGCAAAAGGCCTACCTCCTGCGCGGATCAGCTTGCAAAGGCAGTTCGTCAGGCTTACAATGACACACATTCAGCCGAATGAGCCAACAGCCTGATTCCTATGTGATTGAAAAATTCTCCCATACAAGGATTAAATGGAGGGGATGAAAATGTCCGATTCGATGTATGACGCACTCCGACTGGAAAATCAGCTCTGCTTTCCGCTTTACGCGGCTTCTCGTCAGATAATAAAACAATACCATCCCTATCTGAGCAGACTGGACATCACCTATACCCAGTATGTCACCTTGATGGTGCTGTGGGAAGAAAAAAAGATCAGCGTCAAAAAACTCGGGCAAAGGCTCTTCCTCGACAGCGGAACACTGACGCCCGTGCTCAAATGCCTTGAGGCAAAGGGCTATATCACACGCAAACGCAGCGGTGATGATGAAAGGGTGCTGATTGCCGAAATCACTCCACAGGGTGAAAAACTCAGGGAATCAGCGGCAGAGATTCCAAGTCAGATGTCAAGCTGTGTCAGATTAAGCGCTGACGAAGCCGCAACTCTATACCAATTGCTGTACAAGTTGCTTGATAATCCGGAGCGACAGTAGTGAGATGTGCAATAATGAAATTGATAAAGGCACGCAAACCGTCAAAAACGGCTTGTGTGCCTTTATTGTCACAGTCTGTCTTTCATTCAGAAAATATCCTTAAAAAGCACCAGTCCGGACACTCTGAAAACCAATCTGAAAAACCTCACCGACCAGACAGGCGCTATTCTGTAGGCCGCAGACATGAAATGTGCGTCAAATCCCAATACAATTCTGCTTCTGCGACGGTCAGCACGTCCCAGTATGATTCTCGCCGCCTTTTCGGGCGGCATGCTGACAAACCTGACTGCGGGACTGACGTCATACCTCTGCCCCCGCATAATATCTGTGCGTATAAATCCGGGACAAACGGCGGGAATGTAGATTCGCCCGCGGTATTCCTCTCTCATCGCCTCGGAAAGCGCCTTGACAGCGGCTTTGGAAGCGGAATACAGCGAAGTCCCCGCAAGCGGACATAGTGCGTCCGAACTGGAAATGTTGATGATCGCCGTACCTGTTTTTCTTTCAAACACCGGTATAAATTCCTCCGCCGCCCATATCACGGAATTCAGATTGAGCGCCATGCATCTTTCTGTTTCTTCCGGCGAATACATTCCGAATTTGGCAAATTCCGGCAGAATTCCGGCGTTATTGATGATCACATCGGCGTCAAAACCGCCGGAACGGACATATTCGGCAAGTGCCTTCCAGCTTTCGCGAACCGAAACATCCATTATCATATACTCAAATTGATGCCCATACTCGCCCAATTCCCTGGCAACGGCCTCCAGCTTCTCGCGGCTTCTCGCAATCCCAAGCACACGGCAGCCATAATGACGGATCAGCCGGAGCGTCATGGCTCTGCCGAGTCCTCCGGAAGCTCCGGTGACAATGACATTTCTGCCATGCAATCTGAATGGATATGCCACACCAATCCCTCCCATGCTTTTGTAAAAAAATCTACTTTTTAATTGACATTCTATTATATTAATTGTATAATAGTGTTAAATAAAAATGAATATTATGAGAGGTAGATCGCTATGTTTAAAAAATTCACCGCATTGTTTCTTGCGATAGGAATGATGGCGGCAGTGTTATCCTCGTGCAGCGAGCGGAAAACCGAACGTAAGGTGTACGACGACAATTACAGGAATTTTTACGAAATTTACGTCCGCTCTTTCAGCGATTCCAACGGGGACGGCATTGGCGACCTTCAGGGCGTGATATCCAAACTGGACTATCTTAAAGCGCCCGACGGACAGGATGATTCCCACGCACTCGGCGTTGACGGGATATGGCTCATGCCGATATGCACCTCGCCTTCAGAACACAAATACGACGTTACCGATTACTGCGAAATCGACCCGACCTACGGTACAATGGAGGACTTTGAGGAGCTGCTGAAAAAGTTCCATGAACGCGGAATACATGTGATTATTGATCTGGTGCTCAACCACACATCAAATGAGCATCCGTGGTTTATTCAGGCCGTCAAGGACGTCAACAACGGAGACTACGACAGCAAATACGCCCAATATTACAACTTCACCACCGAACCCGAGCTGGACGACAATGAAAACGTCAAGGGCTATTCCGCAGTCGAAGGCAACGAGGAAGGCTATTATTACGAATCCCGATTTGTCTACAGCATGCCGGATCTGAATCTCGACAATCCCGATGTCTTTGCCGAAATTAAGGACATCATGAAATTCTGGCTTGAAAAAGGCGTTGACGGATTCCGTCTGGACGCCTGCAAATCTTACTTCACCAATTCGATGGACAAGAGCATCGAATTTCTGAGCAAGGTCGTGGATTATGGCAAGTCCGTCAATCCGAACTGCTATTTTGTAGGCGAAGTGTGGGATGGCCCATATATCATATCACAGTACTACAAGAGCGGTATTGACAGCGTATTTAACTTTGACTGCTCCTATTCCGGGCCCTATGCCGGATTGTTCAACAACATCGACACCGGCAACGGCAAAAAATTAGGCAGTCATCTCGAAGATTTCAATACGGCCATCCGCAATCAGAATATCAACGCCATTGACGCGCCGTTCATCTCCAATCATGATACTCCGCGCAGCGGAACCTACCACACCGGTTCCGCCAAGCGCAAACTCGCGGCAAGTCTTTATATGATGCTTCCGGGGAACCCGTTTATCTATTACGGCGAGGAAATAGGCATGACGGAGGGCTGGGCCAACGACAGTGAAAAGCGTATGCCTATCAAGTGGTCTGCGGAGGAAAGCGATCTGAAAATCATCTTCCCAAAGGGAGCAAGCTACATTAAGGCTCCGCATTATGGCGTTTACGACCAGCTCGAGCACGCTGATTCATTGGTAAATCATTACCGCAAACTGATAAAACTAAAGAAAATGAATCCGGAAATCCAGCGCGCTCAGGTTGTTTCAGAATCCGATATCAAAAATTACAATGTGGCTGCATACACATGCGCGTACGACGACGCATCCGTCATGGTGCTCCATAATCTCACAGCCACGATAAAACGCGTTGACCTCAAAGAAACCGGCTACGGAGACTATAGCCAGCTCAGCGGATTTGTGATCGCTGACGATTATGTCGAGGACGAGGTTTTCAAGGCATACATGAAAAATTATGAGTACGAGGTTCCGGACCCTCACCCGATGGCCTCTCCGGTATTTTACGTAAACGGAGTGCTGACGCTGCCTCCCAGAGCGACGGTAGTGCTTCGTAAGCCCGGAAAATCCAATTCCACTTTCATTACAACCACCACTACATCCACTCCGGAGGTGACTCCGAGCGACATTGTCACTCCCACTGACACAGAATCAACCGAAGCCGCGGAATAAATTGATTATCTGAACAGGCTCTGATGCCCGCATTGCTGATATATTGGCATGCGGGCATTATTGATTTCGGTAACGTCAGCAGATCTTTCGCTGCACCGGGCCATGTTCTCTGTTTCGGATGGTAATTTCCTGCCGGCTTTTTTTCTTGTGTCCGGAGGGAATGGATTCTATGTAAAACACAAGTCCGCCAAAGGTGAATAAAGCAAGCATGCCCATGCTCATCGTTATAACGGAACTGAACACTTCAACGATGCAACCTACGGAATAAAAAAATCCCAGCAATGTCGCGGTGGCAATCACGATTTTAGCTGCGCAAAAAAACAATTCTTTGATAAACAGTGCCAATTCGTTTTTCTCTTTTTTCATTTATGAGACCGCCTTTCATTTCTCGCATCTGAGAATTAAATAAGTAGTTCTTGATCATAAATTGCAATTTACCCGTCAGTCAGCTTTTTCAACCTTTCTTCGGTCGCGTTTTTGCTAACTCTATTAAAAATATACCATATACTTTTTCATTTGTCAAGCCTTTTCTTCTCAGTTGTGAGAAGATTTTTTCTTCGCAGATTTGTTCACAAATTATTTAATAATTTCTTTTAAATTAGGGTTGCAATTTTGCGAAATCAATGGTAAACTATTGACAGTAAGTTTTTAATTCTCCCATTGACGGATTATATTTTATGCGACTATTGATTGAAGGACGGTAATAGGAATGAATGTAAATGAAAGAATCAAGCAGCGCAGAATTCAGCTTGGACTTAATGTGAATGACATTGCTGAGGCTCTGGGCATTTCCCGCGCAACACTGTACAGATACGAAAGCCACGAGATTGAGAAGCTGCCTATTTCCATTGTTGAACCTCTTGCGGGAATTCTCGGCACAACGCCTTCCGAGCTGATGGGCTGGAACGAAACAGGCGCAGACGGGCGCAAGCGTATTCCCCTGGTGGGTACCATTGCGTGCGGCACTCCGATCATGGCAGAGGAAAATGTGGAGGACTACATTGCCGCGCCCATTGGTTGCGAAGCTGATTTTGCGCTTCGCTGCAAAGGCGACAGCATGATAAAAGCACGCATTTGTGACGGGGATATTGTCTTTATCCATTCACAGCCCGACTGCAACAACGGAGAAATCGCCGCGGTGCTGATCGGCGACGAGGCAACGCTCAAACGCGTCTATAAGCAACATGACGCAATTACGCTGATCCCCGAAAACAGCGCGTATTCTCCTCTGGTCTACCGCAAAGAGCAGATGAATGAAATTCGCATTCTCGGCAAGGCGGTCGGCTTTATCAGCTATTTTTAATGACTTCATTTTATGAAAAAAAAGCACAGACCTTGAGCGTTGCCATGCACTCAAGGTCTGTGCTTTTTTATTTTGGTATCACAGTCTGATACACTGTGTTCATTTCCGTGTTGTGACTTTCGGATTGATCCACGGCCCGAATCACCATATAATATTTCTTTCCGCTCTCCAGACCGGTGATCTCGGCACTGTAAGGATAAGCGTCAGATTGCCCCTGCTGGTATTCCTCGGTCACGGTCGGCGTCAGAATCATTTTCTCCGCACCGTTCAGGTCCGGGTCAGCTGCAAAATCAAGAGACTTGTCCTGATAGTAAAGTACGTAGACAACCCCCGTCTTGTCAAGAGCCACATCCCAAAAGACACGCGCTCCGCCTTCAATTGATTCAGCAGCGCAAATGCCGACCCTCGGCTCCGTCTCATGCGGCGGCCATTCGGTGGAATGATTGTACACGCTGCTCCATACGGGAGGGGTTTCGTCCTCCTCGTCGCGGTTATGAAGTACAAAATCATTGAGCATCGTAAGCTGACCGTTTGTGATATAATGCGAAAATCCGGCGATATCGTCCGCTTCCCATATATCCTGTTTAAGGACGTCAAGTCCCGCTTCGGAGCTGCCTGAAAGCGTGCTTTGAAGTTCGTATTCCTCAGGACCTTCCGCATATCCCAGCGACAGCACGGTAAAACCGTCCGGTCTGGATGCTTCGACCGCAAGCTTTGGGAGCTGGTTGTATTTGTTGTCGGCAAAAAATCCTTCGTTGTACAGAGCAGAGGGATTTGAGTCCAGCATATAGCTTTCAAAAAAGAGATAATCCACGCTTGCCCGGGGTGAATATCTGTAATGTTCCAGCAGATGATTGTAAAAGAAAAGCCCGCGGTTCTGACAAATCAGTTTGTCAGGGTACTCCGCCTTTATTCTTGCCATGAAATCCGGCACTCCGACCGCTGTCCATTCAAAGCGTGTTTTTCCGGGATTGTCGTCGGAGGTATAGCCGTTCGGGGCGCATGTGTCCACCGTATCCAGAAACAAACCGTCGCAGCCCAGCCCACGTCCGTATTCGGTTGTCAGAATTTCCTTCATTCCGGGAACATTATCCTGTCCGTCAATGAGCATATTGTTAAGTACGTCGTACCATGCGGGATCTCCGATATTGGTATAGGCGCATGTGAAATAGGGGTTCACATCCGGCTTTCCGTCGTGATCGTTATCGTCGAGATAATAGGAGGCATAGCCCGCGCCTCCGGGCGAGTCGCTGCCGCTCACCGAGATATTGCTGAGCGATAAATCGCCTTCATCGCGCGGGTCAATCCTCGGCCCGCTTCCGTCACCGATGAAGCGTTCGTCATTGAGCATCTCCCCAGGCGTCTTGCCCGCCGTCCGAAGGTCCTCCCCTACGGCGATATATCCCAGCACCTTAGTGCCTGCCGACTGTATCTCCGCCACCTGATCACGGGTGATATTTCCCTGCCTGGGGTGAAGAATGGCAATGTCGTATTTCACGGCGTTTGCTATCACAGTTTCATCCACAACGCCGTAGTATATCATATACGTGGGCTTTTTGACCACCGGAATTTCAATCTCATCCTCTATGTTGCAGCATGAGACAAGCGTAGACAACATCATCACCACCGCAACAAAAACAAAAGCTTTTTTCAATATCATCGTCTCCGTATAAGACACAAGCCCGGTATGCCTGTGATCGTTTGAATCGCAGGTCAATCGGGCTTGCATTATGAAAGTAATTGAAGTGAAACGGTTGTTATCAGTTGGAGAGAAGTGCGCGGTCGTTTGCAAATTCCGAACCGCTGAGCTTGGCGAATTCAGCCAGAAGCTCCTCAACGGTGAGATTC
>ONYN01000202.1 GCA_900322085.1 uncultured Eubacteriales bacterium
CAGTAGCAGCGGAAGTCGGCTTGGTTGCAGAAGCAGTGGTAGTGGAGGAGTCGTTCAGAGTGATCACCTCTCCACTGAGATCCTTTGAAGTTGCAAAGAACTGCGACCAATAATAAGTACCATTTTTGTAGGTAACGCCTATACCGATGTACTCATAGCTCCCAAGAATATTGGCCCGATGTCCCGAAGAATTCATCCAGGAATTCATTACTTCTTCGGGAGTACGCTGACCGTAGGCAATATTCTCTCCCACCGAGCTGTAATTGATTCCCGCCTCAGTGACTGCTGTAAAGCATCGTGTTCCGTTCGGACGGGTGTGTGAAAATACCGTCTGAATTTCCTCTGCTCGAACGAGCGCCGCCTCGCTCAGCTTATCGGAGTATTTGAGCGGTGAAAGTCCATTTGCAGCACGTTCGCGATTCACTATTCCGGCAACCTGCCTTGCATAGCTTTCAATCTGTGTGTTTGCGTAATTGGCAGACGCATGTGCGGTGTAAGGTGTAGATAGAGCATTCGGCATCGCAGCAGACGAAAGCGCCAGCATGGCCACCATCACGATCGAAAATAATCTTTTCTTCAATAAAAAGACCTCCTTAAAGTGTTTCGGGATTCATTGTTTTCCCGTGATTCAATGATAACATAAACAACAATATCCCGTCAACACACAAAATATCCCATGTCAAAGATTGGATAAATATTATTCTTACTTTAAATGTAGAATAATATTTTTCAATGACATGGGATATTTTTAACGTTGTTTAATAATCAGTCAAATATTAATGCATATTCGTTTCCCGACTCTGAAAGTCTGTAATTGCCGTTATCATCTGCTGCAAGCAATCCTTTTGCATCAACATACTGTACGGCTGCTTCAAATGAGGCCGATACATTGCTGCCCATTCTGGTGAAATTCATCAGCTTGGCGGATTCCTTTATGAGATCGTCGTGAGACATGCTGATCTGTTCGTGAAGCACCAGACATACGGCATTGGCCGCTTCCTGCAATGGGATTTCCTTTACATCACGTTTACAATCCCCTTCCCCATTCACGCGGATAAGATTGTATTCTTCCGGAGACTGATCTTTTGTCCAGATGAATCTGTCTTCGTATTGAATCGTACTTTGAAGATCCAGTGACGAAATAAGCTCAGACAAATAATTCTGAATCTTGCTGCTTGTTCGGGTGATGCCGAAGCTCTGTATTACCCTGCGCTCAAGTCTGGCTTCACTGATGGGAGCCTCTGCTTCAATCACTGCCTTTATTGCGTCTTTGAGTATTTTTTTACAGGCAGGCTGAACAAAATCATCGGTTGAAAGTGGGATGGATTTTAATTCCGCAGCACGGTATGATATCACGTTTTCGCTAGTCCTTTCAGAAGGTGCTGCGGGAATAATCTCTGTAGATACCGAAACTATCGGATCCTCAGATTTTTCTGAATCCGGTTTTGATTCCTGTTCGGTATTTCCGGGGGTTTCTTCCGTTTCTGGCGCTTCCACCGCTTGGACGGTTTCATTTTCATCTTCATCAATGATTTCCTGTTCCAAGACGGCACTGGATTCCTCCGCAGCGTTTTTGAGTAGATCTATGAGTCGCGAAAGCTCTTTGCGGCTGTTGTCCCACCAATCCATTGTCCACACACGAGCAATGGCCCATCCGAGACTTTCCAGAACGCTTATCTGGGCAAGTTCTCTGTCGCGAACTGTTTTGGAAGTGCGATAGGTATTGCCGTCAAGCAGAATTCCGAGCAAGTACCGACCGGGATTATCCGGGTCAATGACACCAATGTCTATCCGATACTGTGAATGGCCGACATTGCGTTCGGTTTCGTACCCAACTTCCGCAAGCGCAGCGCAAATGGCTTTGCTCACGCCTTCAAGATCTCCCCTGACGCTCTGCCTGTTGGGACCTTCACTCGATAATTCCTTTCCGGAAGCATATTCAAGAAACGCTTTCAACGCTGCAACGCCTTCGGCGTGGGTTCTGTTCAGGTCAATCTGATCGGGCGAAAGAGTTGAAAATACCGTCATTTCACATCTTGCTCTGGAAACGGCAACATTCAGTCTGCGCCAGCCGCCATCACGGTTAAGCGGTCCGAAATTCATTGACACATGACCGTCCTTATCAGGACCGTAGCCAATGGAAAAGAGTATCACGTCACGCTCATCGCCCTGAACATTTTCAAGGTTCTTGATAAAGAGGGGTTCCTTGCAGTTATAAGCCCAGTTTTCAAGCTCGTTGTCTTCCTTGCAGGCTTCTATAAGCAAATCGTCAATCAGATTCTGCTGGTTGATATTAAATGTTACAACGCCGACACTCAGCCCTGCGTCATTCTTATCGTGGCAGCGACGCTTAAGCTCCGATATAATTGCCTCCGCTTCGGAACGGTTCTGTCTGGTCTTGCCACGGTCAAAGAATCCGTCTGTATGCACAAGTTTCACCTTGGCTTCACGGTCATTGACAGATGGGAAGGTGTACAATTTATTCTCATAAAAATGACTGTTGCTGAATGCGATAAGGCTTTCATGACGGCTGCGGTAATGCCAGAGCAGATGCGTCTGAGGCAGATTCAACGCCAGACAGTCGTCAAGTATGCTCTCCAGATCTTCGTCTTCCAAGTTGTCCTCATCTACAGAATTCGTCGCAAAGAACGACGTAGGAGGCATCTGTTTCGGGTCACCGACAATAACAGCGTTTTTGCCGCGTGCAAGCGCTCCGACCGCCTTGGAGGTGGTTATCTGCGACGCCTCATCAAACACCACAAGGTCAAACGGTTCGCGGTTGGGAGCAAGATATTGAGCCGCAGAAATAGGACTCATCAGCATACACGGACAAAGTCTCGGCAGCATGTTGGGAATCTGGTCAAAAAGCTTGCGTATGCTCATTCCCCTGCCGCCGCTGCGGATCGCTCTTTGCAGGATACCAAGTTCAGAGCTTTGTGCGGCTTCCTTTGCAAAATTAGGCACCTTGGCAGCAAGTCTGCAATAGATTTCCTTTTGAGTAAGATCGGTAAGCTCTTTGTCCATCTGACGGAATTGCTCTATTTTTTCGTTGAATACCGCTCCGGAAAATCCGTTCAACACCGGTACGGAATCAATCAGCTGCATTGCCAGTGTCTTGGAGACAAGCTTTTTGAAACATCCGGATATTTCATCGTGCTCAATTCCCTGCTCATACGCCTTGACAATACACGCAAGGCCACAATCCGACGCGTCTTTTGCGATGCTGTTCCATGTAATCCATTCCTTAAGCTCGTCAAAATGCGCTGTGACATTTTCGCATACACTCAACTGGGTGGAAATCCAACCGTCGCCCGTTTCATACGATGTATCAATTATTTCGTCAAGTGAACTCTTGGCAGATAATACAGGCGGCAATGCATTAATCAGTCCGTCAATCTCGTCATGTATTTCGTTCCTGCCGCAATATTGCATACGGAATTCATCACTGCCTGTTAATTCAACAAGCCTTGCCGCGCTGTCTCTTGCCTGAGAACATATGGAACTGATGTTCTCCCAGTCGGTAGCGGCTCCGCAGTACATATTGCCAAGTGATTCGCCGTAACAGGCAAATAACGCTTGAGCGGCGTCCATCTCGATTCGGTAATTCATCAATGTGATAAGCTGCTGCTCCAGTTTGTCTTTGGCAATCGTTCCTATGGCAAATGGTGCAAGCTTTTTGCAGAGCGAATTGAGCCCCAGCACACGAGGGATAAGCCACTTGACAGAAACCGCACGGTATTCCTCCAAAAACAGTCTGCCATCCTGATTCAGGAAATCCTGATTCCAGGACTGTGAAAGGAGTGCGGCATGCTGTTTTGCCTTTGAAAAATGCATACTCATTTCCTGTAGCTGTGTGAGAAGAAAACCGATATTGTCATTCTTGGCCCATGACTTCGGAACAAAGAGCCAGAATTTCATTTCAAGAGCAATGGCATCGGCCGTGGTTATTTCTGCAAATGAGTCAGCCGGCAAATTCACTTCGGAATAAAACCTGTATACGGCATCGCGAAAATCTTCCAAAGCAGATTTGTAAGCCGCAATGCTTTCGGGAAACGTCAGACGAAGCTGCTGGTTGTAATTGGAAGTTCTGACTGCCGAAAGCGGATGATCTTTCGGGTGGCCTACCGCTTTGGCCGCCGCTATAACACGCTGAAGCATCACGGACTGTTCCTCTGCCATTTCGCGGTCGATAACAGCCATCGCATCGTATTCGATAGCCGGAATATCCGGAAATGACTTGTTGGCTTCATACTCGTTGATAAGCTCATAAAGCGTTTTTCCGCAATTACGCACCTTATGAAGTTCTCTTACATACTCATTCAATTCCGCTCTTATCCTGGAAATCTGACTGGCCTTGTTTTCATAGGATTGGGCGGTCTGTCCCTTAGTGACTTCCGAGGCCTTTCTCAACTGCTCAAGCACTGACTTTTTCTTTGCCTTATTGGAATGAAGCTCAAGACAAAAATCGCCTATGCCGATCTTGTCGAGCCTGCGTTCCACCACTTCCAGCGCGGCCATTTTTTCCGCGACAAACAGAACGGTTTTTCCCTGTGCCAAAGCATTGGCAATAAGCGCCGTTATCGTTTGCGATTTACCTGTTCCGGGAGGACCGTGAAGGACAAAGCTTTTACCTTCGGAAGCTGCCTTTATCGCAAAAAGCTGTGAGGCATCCGCCGACATAGGCAGGAACACGCCGTCTTCATCAACCTCATCCCCTATTGACATTTCTTCCGCATCCCACTCCAGCTTGCCTTCCATCAGACTGCTTACAATCTTGTTTTTGGCCAGATCATCATATCTGCTCCGGATGTCATTCCACATAACAAACTGCGAAAAAGAGAATATTCCGATATAAGCCGATTCCAGAACATCCCAGTTTTTCTGATCCATTACAGCCTTCCGGATGATGGTGAACACCTTTCGTGTATCAATTCCATGATCGTCCTCGGGCAATACATTCAATCCCTTTATATCAATCTGGAAGTCCTGCTTAAGCTTTTCAAGAATGGTTACGTTCATCTGAGGTTCATCGTCGCGCAGACGTACCACATATCCCTGTGCCGCAGATTTACGTACGATCTCTACGGGAATCAGAATAAGCGGCGCATATCTTGGTTTGGTGCTTCTGGGATTTTCGTACCAACGAAGCAGACCAAGCGCCATGTACAGAGTATTGGCGCCGTTTTCTTCCAGCGCGGATTTTGCCGAGCGGTAGAGCTCCTTGATTGTTTTGGCAAGCTCCGTTTCACTCAAGGCGCAGCGCAGACGGTGGTTTTTAAATTCCAACTGAATGAGCGAAGCATACTCTCCCAGCTCATGCATTGTATCAAAACTGAGTTCTCCCTGATACCGGTCGGACATACGAGGCATAATTTTGAAATCCTCGCCGTCAGCAAGAGAATCCTCCAGATCATCAACAGATGAGGCCAGAATCGGAATAAGTGTTTTTGACATTCTCAGATTGATGAGAGAGTTGCGCAGCCCGAGGTCAAGAAGCTTACGCTCCCATCGCGTCTTTCGGGATACGGGGGTATCATCCTCCTCGTCAGTCAGTACAATATCGTCCCTGTCTTTGGGTGCTGCGGTAAGATTGCCTTCGTCAACAACCGGACGTTCCACACGCCAGCCGTTTTCGGTTGATATGCGCATGGGAATGGGCTTGACCCCGCTGAGTCGCGCACGATTGACATCGATAAAACATTCAACGGCACCGCGATCTGAAAGGCTCTTTTCCGCCAATTTCTGCGCATCGTCAAACGATACCGTGTTCTCATTAGCCACAAAAGCGGTACATTCCACCACCGCAATTTCATTAATGCCCTGTGCAAGCCTTTTGGTAATGAGTGAAGCATCATCCTGCACAGTCTCAGGAAATGACATATCCTCCAGCCATAGCCCGGCAAAAATATGACCTTTGAGAAGAATCAGCAAAGAATGAAGTCCTATTGCTTCCAACGCTGACGCATACAGCAATGTGAGATCCATACATGTTCCGAGCTTTTGCTCCATGACCGCATCACACAGACGTATGCGCTGACCGACGCTTTCAAAACTCGACGGGTGTACGCAATAGACAATATTCTGCTCCTGTAATGCTGCGTAAACAGCGGCAGCCTGCTTAAGCACACGGTTTGAATCATTGCTCTGGTACGCGTCGAGCGACGGATCTCCGGTCCATTTTCCAAGCAATTCGGCGGCACGTGCGGTGATAGTTGCAATAACCGGGTGATTGGGGGTGATGAACGCACAGAGTAATTCCGGATAAATGGAAGTGCCGTGCCACTGATCAAATGCAAGTGCTGCAATCTCAGTCTGCTCTTTGCTGATTATCTTGCCGTCGCTGATGACAGCGATTGAAAGAATACCGCTGATTCTTTCGGTGATTCCCGCAAGATAATTGCCGTCAAGACTTAGTTTTACCGAATCAAGTGTAAAGGTATGATGCGCAGGAATCAGGTCAATATGTTCTGTCTGCGTAAGGCAAAAAGCCGGCTCTGAGCTTATTTGGAGTTCAGCATTTGTAATATCACTGTCAGAATCATTTGATATACGAAGTGATCGGATGATTCTCATTCCGTTTTGAAGCAATGCGTAATTGACAACACCTAAAACCTGTGCTTCAATATGTACGCCACTGTCAAGAGCTTCCTCTACTTTGCCATTTGAATCCGCGTCATCAACATTCTCTGAGTGACCCTGATCGTTCTCAGAATCTTCGACAGATTTGGCTATTTCAGCAGAATCCGCTTCTTCTGTATGCTGCTCCGTCACATCAACATGTTGGTTTTCCTCTGAGGAAAAAGTTTCTTCCAACTGCGGCTCTGACACCTCAGTCGATTCGGCTGTCTCAGAAGTTTCAGTTTCCTCTGCTTCGATCATTCCGGTATCAGCAGACATGGTTTCTTCTGCTTTTGGCACTGAATCCGCTTTAATACCGCTTTTGCATGATTCCTCTAGGGTATTATCGTTGTATCCGTAAACCATAACAAACCAATGACAGAGCTTGTGAGTCATTCGCAGAAGCTGCTCTGCTTCTTCCACAGAGATATCGGATTCCGTTGACGTATTTTCAAGCGACAGAAGAATGTCTTCTATAGTGATAATAATGAGCTGGTGACTTCTGAGAAAACTTATTTTATCCGACTGACTTGTATCTTCCGGTAGTGTCAGTCCGTTAACTGCGAGAAGCTCATCAGCAATTCGCGCGCCTATTTTTTTTAATGATCGCACACAGTCATTTGGCGCGTTAATGCTGGATGCTTCGGCATTAACGCCCAGATCTGCAATATCACGCCATTGGGGTGACATAAATTCAAAATTGGACGCCATACTCTACCTCCTGAATATAAAATGCTAATTTAATCATATCACGTTTAGGTCAATATTTCAATAAAATATGAAATGAATTGTCAGGGTTTTTGAGCGAGTAAACAAAATGTTAATGACAACAAGCTGGAGATGTGGTATACTCACAAAGAGGTGAATATATCATGAAA
>ONYN01000201.1 GCA_900322085.1 uncultured Eubacteriales bacterium
CTGTCCTTCTTCGTCTGGTCGGTGGAAACTGTCAATCTGCCGGAGCAATACGCCGTGAGTATTTCGGATATTCTATATGACGCGGGCATACGAGTGGGAGTGCTTTCATCGACAATCGACGGAAATATGCTGGAATTAGAGCTGGAGGAAAAGCTGCCGCAGTTCGATATGATCAAAGTTTCCTGCATGGGCTGCAACGCAAGGGTACAGTTCAGCGTTTCCAAGCCAATCAGAAGGCAGATTGAAAAAAATGAGCCGTGCGATCTGATTGCATCTGAAAGCGGGCAGATTGTATCTGTGACCGCTTCTCAGGGAATTCCGTTTGTAGCCGAAGGGGATATTGTCGTTCCCGGAGACGTACTTGTGAGCGGCGTATTTTCCGCACAGGGTGAGAACATTTCAATGGTCCATTCGGTTGGAAAGGTCACGGCACTGGTGGAACGCACATTTTCCGAGAGCGTCAGCTCCCGACAGATCGTCACCGAACCGACCGGGCGTATCATCCATATCAACCGCATAATGGCTTTCGGCATAGAAATCCCGCTTTTCGGCACTTTGCCAAAAGGGGTTTACAGCAGAACTTACAGTGAATACCCCCTGCGCTTCTTCGGCTTTGATTTTCCCATCGTGCTGCGCAGTGAACAATGGCATGAGCTGTGCTACACAGAAAAGGAATTCTCGATGGAAGAATGTGTGGAACAGGCGGAAGCCAAGCTTGACAAAAAGCTCAGGAAAAACGACGGCTCCAAGGTGGTCAGCATTCAGCGGAAGGTTAACGAGACGAATTCCGGTGTGCGTGTCACAAGATATGTCACGTTATTAAAAGAAATAACCGAAGAACGACCGATTGAAATTGACGCGAAAAACAATACTGACAGTACGGAAAGTGAAATAAAATAACCCTATCCCTCCGGAAAAAGATGCAAAAATATTTCCGGAGGGATTTATGTATCAGAAATCACATATCATATGTCTCGGGACAGACTTCCATTATCTTTTCACGCAGCAGCAGGAAGTCTTTGAAGGCATCCGGTTTCTGGTTCGGATTGCGCAAGAGCGCCGCCGGATGAAGTGTCGCCATCATCAGCGTGCCTTTTTTGTCAATGAACTGTCCATGCTGACGGGTGATTTTCATATTGGGATCCATCAACTTCATACCGGCTATCCTGCCGAGACAGACAACAATCCTGGGTCGCATGATGGCAAACTGATTGCGAAGCCAGCCGATGCATGCCTCCTGCTCCTCAGGCAGCGGGTCGCGATTCTGAGGAGGGCGGCATTTGACAATGTTCGCTATATAAATATTGCGGCTGCGGGAAAGATCTACCGCATCCAGCATGGTGTCAAGCAGTTTTCCCGCACGCCCGACGAACGGTTCTCCCTGCAAGTCCTCGTTTTCTCCCGGGCCTTCGCCTACAAACAGCACCTTGGCATTGGGATTTCCCACTCCAAAAACGACATTGTGGCGAGTGGAACACAAACCGCACTTGGTACATTTGAGACATTCTTTTCTCAGTTCCTCAAAATCCTGATACATGTTTTATCACCTTACATTCAATAATATTAATTTACTTCAATCAGCTTGTCGAGATAGAAGGAGTACAGATAGATTCCCTTGACAGGCCTGTCAAGCACACGCTCCATCGCATAGCGATAAAGCCTGAGCTGGGTGCCGTAATGCTCAACAAGCTTCTGCGGGTCGTTTATGCGGTCGGTCTTGTAATCCAGAATCACAGAACCGTCGTCATATACAAGCACACAGTCACATTCACCCTCCAGAACGATCGGCTCATCTCCTATGTCGGATTGAGTGACAAGCTTTATGTGTTCAGAGTCGAGAATCACAGAGAACTCACGTTCCCTGAGTATTTCATCCGCGCCCGAAAGCATAGGCTGCATTTGTTCAAAAAACAGAGCCACCTTGTCGGTGTCAACTGCGTTTGCCTCTGTTTCCGTGAGAAAACCGTGCCTTTGCAAACGCTTAAGCTCATCCTCCGGCGACTGGGCGGCGGTGCGGAAATTGGCAAATTCCATAAATTTGTGAAGTGCCTTGCCCCTCTCGGTCGGAGTAAGTCCACCGCTCATCATAAATGAAGGCCGGACAAGATTAATGGATTCGCCCGAATTCTCCCTCTTGGTCAGCTCGGACGCCGTCACTTTTGTGGGTACTCCATCAAGATTGCCGTAAGGATATCTGTAGTTCAGACGCTCCTCAATGGCAGCTATCATCGCCTCATCCGGTCCGGATTCGTCATTCCTGTTTGTTTCGTCATCGTCTCCATTGGCCGGCAGATCATTTTCAGAAGAAATATCTCCGTCAAAAATGACCGTTTTCAGCCGGCAATCCGGCGCGTTGATTGTATCGACACATATATCCGAAATGTCACGGAGGTTTCCGCAGTCCGGATGCCTGATGGCTGCCATTGCAAGCCACGCGGCAAATGAGCCGCATTGCTTCAGGGCAAAAGGCATGATCTGACCGTTTTCATCGGCATTATATACGGCAATGGCAGCGTCATTTACACATGACCTGACCGATCTCGGCGTCGCCACCATAATCAGCTTTTCCCTGGCACGGGTAAGAGCAACATACAATATCCGCATTTCCTCGCTCAGACTCTCCGCATGAGAACGCTCGATGATCGCCCTGCGTATCTGCGTTTCGTACCACACGCCGTCCTCCTTGATTTTCATGCCTATACCGAGGTCATTGTGTGTGATGACTCCGCCGGCGTCTCCATCCTTTTTGAACTGTGTTCCGAGGCCGGCGATAATGCATATCGGAAATTCCAGTCCCTTTGATTTGTGAATGGTCATAATCCTGACAACATCTGAATTCTCGGTTACAGATACCGCGCCCGGCAGATCTTCGCCCTGCTGCAGCATTCTGTCAACGGTAGAGATAAATGCCCCGATTCCAAAGGAACCCGAGCCTTCACATCTTGCGGCAAATTCACATAGAAGCCGCAGATTGGCTGTGCGGATATCTCCGTTTGGCATCGCCCCGACAGCCGCCAGATAGCCTGTGGAATAGCAAATCTCCTCCATCAGCTTATCTGTTGGCTGTGTGGCAGCCAGAAGCCTGCATTTATCCAGGTATTCGAGGAATGACGAGCATTTGGCGTCTCCGTCCTTGGCCATGGCCAGCACTGCGCCGTATAAAGACGCGGAACGTTCCTTACATCTGATCGCGGCCATTTCGTCGGGAGTAAATCCGAATATAGGCGACATCATGACGCACATCAGCGGAATATCAAGCAGCGGATTATTGATGACCCTGATGAACGACAGAATCACATTCGATTCATCTGTGTCAAGCAGTCCTCCATCGGTGGATATCCATGCCGGTATCCCCTTTGTTTCAAGTGCATCCGCGTAACTGCGTCCGTTGCCGCTCATACTTCTCCGAAGAATACAGAAATCGCTGCACCGCGCCGGACGAAGCCTCCCTGTCGCCTTGTCTGTGACCTTGAATCCGTCAGAGATCATTTTTGCAATAAGTGACGCAATATACTGCGCCTCATAATCAGAACCGTTCAGGGCTGATCCTCTGGGGCGGGACAGAAAATGCAGTTCCGCCGCCATTTCTTCCGATTCAGGATAGACCGCACGCGCAACAAGCGCCTGCGACGCGTCATAGAAAACGCCTCCCATCTGAGGGGACATGATCTGACGGAAGATAAAATTAATTGCCTCCGTAACTTCGCTCCGGCTTCGGAAATTGGCTCCGAGTGTAATAAGCGCGGGATACTTCGTGTCCTGCGGAGTGTATGGCGTGTATCGGTTGAATTTTTCCATAAAAAGCTCCGGCACAGCCTTTCGGAATCGGTATATGCTCTGTTTCATATCCCCGACC
>ONYN01000200.1 GCA_900322085.1 uncultured Eubacteriales bacterium
ATCTGGTGGAGATAAGCGGGATCGAACCGCTGACCTCTTGAATGCCATTCAAGCGCTCTCGCAAGCCATAATTTGTATGCCCCCATTCCTGTCGAATGGAAACGATAAAGAAACATTTATGCGACCATCTCTATCGTGTTCAAAAACTGTTCTATGCTGATATTCAGCGTGATTCTGATCTCATAATCCCGGAACATATCTACGCGGTCAATAATCCGGGAAACGATCATTTTCTTGGCTGCAATATCGGCATTGTCATACATAGCCGCCCATTGCAATACATCGTCAAACTTCTCCGTCAAGGCAAGGAGATTATTTTCGCTGTCGTGTACGTCTTCCTCGGCGGCGCGCAGCTTGACCATAAGGTCGGCGTATTTGCGTTCCTGCGCGTCAATAACTGGCCGCAGCATTTCGGGAGTAAAGGCACTTTCTCCGGTTAAGGACTTAATAATCTCGCTCTGGAGACGCTGCAGCTCGCTCTCGGCCTTAATTGCTTCACGGCGCAGTTCCTTAACGTGCTGTTTCCGAGCTTCAAGATCAATCCGGTTTTGGGCTTGTATTACTTCTGATCGGTTGACCGCTTTCACTCGTTCCAGAATGCTCCGTACAAAGGCGTCAATCGTATCATCTACCTTATGAACAGTATAGCCGCTTTGCCCGCTGCACTCGCCGTGCTTGCGGGTTTTCGTTTGACAGCAATAGCGGGTGCGTACAATGTCTTTTCCATCCGGCCCCCGTCTGCCTTTCCCGCTGGTCGTGATGCAGAGACGCGCCCCACAATGGCCGCAGAAGATATTTCCTGCCAAAAGGGAATTGCCGCGCGTATTCAGCGGAGCAGACCGTGTCTCCTGGTATTTCCGCGACCGCGTCTGCAACATGGCTTGTACGCCGTCAAAGGTCTTGTCGTCAACAATACGCAGATGCTCTTGAACGGGAGAAAAGGTATCTCCGCTTTTCAATATGCCTGTGTAAAGAACGCTTCTCATAATAGATTGGATCGTAGCGGGATGCCAGTTGTTGCCGGAACGGTTTTTGTAGCCTTGAGCGTTTAGGTGGTTTGCGATACATTGAGCACCATAGCCGTATGTATAGGCCAGATGGAACATAAGTCGGACTTGGGCGGCTTCTTCCTCGTTGACGGCCAGATCATGAACCTCTTGCTTCTTCTTGTTCATGCGTCCGGACTTTACGAGGCTGTATCCATAAGGGCAGGTGCCGCCTGTAAAACAGCCCTGTTCGGTCAGTATATGCAAGCTGTTTGCCGTGCGGATCGCTGTCTTTTGGCTCTCGCCGTCAGCTTGCCAAAAGCGGATATAGTTCATCAGCCTGTCGGTGTGGCTTTCAATGCGCTGCTCGCCCTCCTCGGAAGACCATACCCGAATACCGTTGCTAATAAGCCATTCCACGACAAAGGGCGTCTCGTCAGCGATACGGCCTATGCGGTCAAACATAAAAACTAGCAGAATGTCAAACTGCCGTTTTATGGCGTAGTCCTTTATCATCTGAACTTTATCCCGGTTTTCGGCTCTGACTTTATGACCGGAGATACCTTCCTCCTGAAGCTCGCATACAATCGTCCAGCCGTTCTGTTCTGCAAACTCGCGGCAGCGGAGTCTCTGCATGGGTATGTCTGCCTGGTTGTCCGCGTCATGGTATAGCTGTTTGGTTGAGGAAACTCGGTAAAGACACAGTACCCTTGTACCTGCTTCAATAAAGCGAGGGAGATCCAAACGCCAGCCCGTTTCTTTATCAAAATTATAGCTTGTGACAGTGCTTGTATTTCTCATTTCAATACCATCCTTTCATGGGGATGATATTGGCACTTCCGCAAGTGCGATATGAACTTTTCAAGGTACATACAGGATACTTCCTATTCTTATTTTCTCATATTTGTCACATTGTGTCAAATTTTAGGACGGGTTTTCAGCTATTCCAAAACAGAGCTGATTAGTATTCCTTTGATCCTATCATATATTTCTGGATCGGCTTTTTCCCGGCAAACAGCGGTGATCCTGCAGCCGTTCACCTGCGCGTAAACTGTGCGCGCACTTTTATCCACGCCGATGATATTTACTTTGTTTTCTGAGCTGTCAATTCTCTTTCTCTCCGGCAGCGTCCGAGGACGCCCATCAATCACAGTATCACTCCTATTCTCCGAGAATGATTAGTCCTCGTTTTTTCCAACGATCTGAAAAACACACATGATGGCAATTCCGACAAACCCTCCGACCATCATGCCAAGAAGATAATTACCCATAAGGAACGCCTCTCTTTCAAAGAATGTGTCTCACGGTGAGACACAATAATCGACAAAATCCGCACTCTTGCTTAGTGCGGATCAAGGGTATCACGATAATATCAAAGGCGAAGAACAGACGGCGGCGGGGCAGGCCG